>NZ_CALHTQ010000193.1 GCF_938039775.1 uncultured Mogibacterium sp.
ATACAAAAACAGACGGATGAACCGTCTGTTTTTATATGGAGCAGGTGAAGGGAATTGAACCCTCGACGCAAGCTTGGGAAGCTCGAATTTTACCATTAAACTACACCTGCAGAACCATATTTAGTTAGCTGAAGTAATTATACTGCGCGGATAAGCTACGGTCAAATATTGAAGTCACAAATATTATTTTTCTACCACAGAATTTAAGAATATAGGGCAATTATTAATAATCTATTAGCAATATATTAATGAACTCAAATCTTGTTGAAATGTAATTCGAGTCCATTTACAATCTGATTATACGAAAGAGTGTTCTTATTTTAGAACATGAACACAGGAGGAACATATGTCACACATGATTGAGCTACATAAGGTGTCCAAATACTACACCAATAAGGACACCGTCAGCACAGGTTTATCAAGAATAGACCTCACTTTAGACATGGGTGAGTTCGTTGCGATTACCGGAGAGAGCGGAAGCGGTAAATCTACATTACTCAATGTTATCTCTGGACTCGACACGTACGAAGAAGGTGAGATGTTTGTTGGTGGACAGGATACCAGCGCCTTCAAGACCGAAGACTATGAGAAGTATAGAAAGACTTTTATAGGAAATATTTTTCAAGACTTCAACCTAGTTAACAGCTATTCTGTGTACCAGAACATCGAGCTATCGATGCTCATGTGCGGTATGAAGCACGGTGAGTGTAAGGACCGTGTAAATGAACTTATTGAACTCGTGGATCTCGGTGAATACAAGAGGACAAAAGCATCGAGGCTTTCAGGTGGACAGAAGCAGAGAGTTGCTATTGCTCGTGCGTTTGCTAAGGATGCGCCGATAATCGTTGCAGACGAGCCGACAGGTAACCTCGATACAGTTTCTGCTGCTAAGGTTCTAGAGACGTTACACAGTATTTCCAAAGAAAAACTTGTAGTAATCGTTACTCACAACTATGAGCAAGTTGAAAAATACGTTACTCGCAAAATCACAGTTCACGATGGAAAGATAATAGAAGATAAAGAGGTTAGAACGCATCAGGTTGTAGAATACCATTTAGATGAAGAATATCAGGAAACTGAGCATCAGATAGTAGAAGAGCAACAAGCTCCAGCGATCATTGAGGAAGCATCGATAGAGAGTAATCCATTTGAAACCGAGCTGATACTTCCGGGTGTAGAAGACAGCGAATTTGAGGCAGCTGATTCTAACGATTTTGATGTGTCAGAAGATTCAAGATATTCAGATGTCGCAAGTAGAATCAGACAGGAAGAGCTCGAAGAAGAAGAGGTAGAACCAGCGCCTATGCGCAGGAGCAGAGCTGCTAGAAATGCTGAGAGAGAATCCGAAGAAGTGGGCATACTCAAAAAGCGTGTTAAAACGGATTCTAACAAGATTTCAGAGTCCAAGAAAGTAGACGCTCGTGCTGAGAATGTTAAGCGCAATAAGAGCACTGTAGCACGCCATGATGAAATGGGAGTCGTAAACGAGTTAAGGCTAGGGCTAAGAAACACTTTTAACCTTCCTACAAAGTTCATGCTTCTCTTTATAATCTATCTATTTGTAGCGACTTCTGTTCTGGGACAGTATGCAACTACGAAAGATTCGCTACACAGACAGGAGATAAATAGCCTTGCTAATCAGTATTTTAATAATACAAGTGCTGAAAGAATCATAGTCAAGAAAGCAGATAACTCTTCTTTTACAGATGAGGACTACACTAAGCTAGAAAAGCTTAAGCACGTAAAGACAATTATAAAGGAAGATCCTGTTGTCGATACGAGGATTTCGATCAATTCGAATGTCTTTGTGACTGGGCTACTTTACCCAGGACAGAAGTTAAAGGCCAAAGACCTAACATACGGAACTCTTCCAGAGCAGGATAATGATATTGTACTTGTTACTGACAAGATGTCGGCATCATACGATGATATTAAGGCAAATAAAGATGAACTACTGGGGAATGAGTTCGATTTTATGGATGACAGCGATGGAGAAACTATTCCGGTAGGAAAAGCTAGAGTGACTGGCATTATTATCTACGAGAGCATGGCTGAGTCGGGAATTAAGCCTAATGATGGAACCGTCAAATATTACTGCAGCGATGCGCTTGCGAGAAAAGTCGTTACTAATACGCTGAGCCAGAAATCCAAGGCGGTAGTTGATTTCAATGGGCAGAAGGTTAAGAAGCCAAATGCTAGAATGTTCATCGAGGCTAATTCAAATGTTCCAAAGGGTGAGGCGTACATATACGAAGACCAGAACAAGAATTACAAAGATGAGAAGTGGCAGAATAAACCACTTAATATATCGATATCTAACATATACTATTCAGCAGATATATCTCTCAAGACAACGAAGAGTGTAACCAAGAACAATGTGCATAAGCTACTCGGATTTTCTAAGGATGAGTACGATATCAAGAACGCAAGGATTTACATTAATCCGGAGGATGCTGCAGCACTCTATGACAAAGGGACTTATCAGATAAGTGTATTTGTTGATAATGATTTGAATGTAAATGCACTGACATCATCAATCGAAAAGCTTGGTGATTACAAGGTGTTTGCGATGAAGAAGATGATCTCCAAGGAACCGACACCAATGTTGTTCCTCACGAAGACCGTACAGATAGTATTTACAGCAGTTGGCTTTGTGGTGCTTTTCTTCATATCCTACATGATAATCAGGCTGATTATGAGATCGAGAAATTCATATTATGCTACACTGAGAATCCTCGGTGGAACGAGAAAGAACACGAGCACAATACTTCGTGTAGAGTTGCTTGTAATGATGGCTATCGCATTGGTAGTGGACTTTGTCGGTATTTACCTGATGTCAAAAGGTATGATAAACATCAAACCACTTAAGGCTGCGTTAATGTACCTAGATATGAAAGACTACGTAATACTTACACTAGCACTGATGATCATGTCGCTACTCATTGCGAATAGGTATTCTCGCAAGATATTCAAGAAATCAGCGATGAACATATATAGGGAGGAGGACTAGAAATGATTAAATTACAAAATGTAAATAAGTATTTTAATAAGCGAAGAGCTAACGAAATACATGTAATCAACAACACCTCCCTAGAACTTCCAGAGAACGGCATAGTAGCGTTGCTCGGTCCATCTGGATGCGGTAAGACAACGCTGTTAAATGCTATTGGTGGACTAGATAAGGTTAATTCGGGAAAGATATTTGTCGACGATGCGTGTATATCCAAGATGAGATCATCCAAGGTGGATTCGATTCGTAACGCGAAGATAGGATATATTTTCCAGAACTTCAATCTGCTCGACAGGATGACAGTATTTGAAAACGTAGCAATAGCGCTGCGAATGATAGGGATCAAAGATAAGAATGTTATCAAAGAGCGTGTACACTACTGCCTAAAGGCGGTAGGAATCTATCAGTACAGGAACAAGACGACCGATGCGCTCTCTGGCGGACAAAGACAGCGCGTTGCCATCGCACGTGCCATTGTCAAGAACCCGCGCATCATCATAGCCGATGAGCCGACCGGAAACCTCGATAGTGCGAACACAATCGAGGTCATGAATATCATCAAGACCATATCCAAGGACAGACTCGTTCTACTCGTAACGCACGAGAAGAAGATAGCTGAGTTCTATTCTTCAAGAATCATAGATATGAAGGATGGAAAAGTCGTTGGTGATAGAGACAATGATACGGGAAAGTTCCTGGACTATCAGCTCGAGAACAAGATTTACCTCAAGGATATGCCAACACATGACGCATATGGCGATCAGGACATCAAGGTCGACGTGTATAGCGATGGGCTCTCGGAGGCAGGAATTAAGATTGTCCTAAGAGCAGGGAATCTCTACGTAGACACCGGCGGTAAGTATAACGTGGTAGATGAGAATTCTAATATCGAGCTTATAGATGATCACTACTCGGCAATGGATTCGAGTATCTATGAGAACAATCGCTTTGAGTACGATAAGTACCTGCCTGAAGGGTACAAAGCGAAATACACTTCGCTCTACTCACCAATCAAGATGTTTACGAATGGGTTCAAGTCGCTCGCTAAGTTCAACAGAATCAAGAAGTTGCTGCTCATCGGATTCGTGTTCGCATCGATATTTACATTCGTAGCTATAAGTAATGTATTTGGAGTTCTAGATATTAAAGAGAAGGACTTCCTCACTACTAACGCTAACTACATCACTGTAAACAACTCGCAGAAGGATACGGCACTAGTCGATATACTGCGGAACACTGAAGGGGTGAAAGCTGCATTTTTCGGGAATACTCAAGCTGCCTTAGAGATGCCACTCACTGAATATCTACAGAGTTCTAATTATGTGATTCAGTTCAATGCATCGATAACGCCGATCAGTACGCTCAAGAAATCAGACCTATACAAGGGAGAGTTACCAACAGACGATAGAGGTGTTGTAATTGACAAGCTGATAGTGGACAAGCTATTCAAGGCGAGACTCTTACAGGAAGTTGGAGTAATCAAGACGTCTGACCTCATCGGGCGCAAGATTAGCATCAAGAACCTCGGAGAGTTCACTATCACGGGAATTTCAAATGTTAACTCTCCTTCGGCATATTTTGCAGATGCATATTGTCAGGACATTCTCATGTATAGCAAGAGCGGTTCAACTCTAGACGGACCTGTGAGCATGCCTAACGATGAGGCGGGTGAAGGTGAGAGTCAAGAAGGCGATAACCCTATTACAGACTATGCGTATGCACCTTCATCACTCAAGATTAAGAAGGGTAAAGCGCCAGCGAACGACTATGAGGTTGTAGTTCGTGATACACATGAAGAGGAAATGCCTCTCAACAAGGAAATCAGTGCTAAGGTGAACAACCACAAGCTCAAGGTTGTTGGATATTACACAACGGATTCACAGGAGGATGACGCATACTATACGACGAACCACACATTGCTACTTGGATATATCTCCAAGCAGAGAAATGTATCGGTGTATTCAGAAGAGCCAGGTGTGTTAGCCGATAAGCTGATGGAGAAGGGATATTCCGTGCAGGTTAACTATGACCGTGATAGAGAGAAGTATGTTGCATCGGAATCTCAGAACTTCAGAAGCACACTAACGGCCGCTGGAATACTCATACTCATCTCCTTGATAGAGCTATTTTTGATGCTTAGATCATCGTTCCTATCCAGAATTAAGGAAGTTGGGACTATGCGTGCAATCGGTCTCAAGAAGCGCGATGTATACAAAATGTTTATCGGAGAGATTGCGGTTATCACGACTATTACGGCAGTTCCAGGCATTGCAGCCGCTTATTATGTGCTTAGTCATACGACTGCGCTATTTGGAGCTAAATTCTTTATTGCACCAGGGGTTGCTGTTATGTCGTTCCTAGTCATATTAGGCTTTAACTTGATTGTTGGCTTAATTCCTGTAATTCAGACTATGAGAAAAACGCCAGCGGCAATACTTGCAAGAGTGGATATTTAAGCAATATTCGGCACATAGTCTGCAGAGGATTTTTAAGGTCGTGGATGTGGCTCTACCTTTTGAAAACTGCATGATTATGATATAATTTTAAGAAATTAAGTGCATTCGCCAAGTTATAGACGCATTGGTAAGCCACATTGTGGTTCGCGTTTGTGACTTGGCGAACATGCGATAAATTAAGCCGAGGAGGGCAGCGATGGCTATCGATAAAGAGCATTCACCAGAAACTACGATGAGAAGCAATTTCATTCATAACATGATAGATGATGACCTAGCGGAGGGTAAGTACCAAGAGGTATACACGAGGTTTCCACCGGAGCCTAACGGATATCTGCACATTGGACACGCTAAGTCTATTTGCCTGAACTTCGGAACAGCTAAGAAATACGGCGGAAAGTGTAACCTCAGATACGACGATACCAATCCTGTAAAGGAAGATATGGAGTATGTAAAATCCATCGAAGACGATGTTCGTTGGCTCGGATTTGAGTGGAATGAGAAGAGATGGGCTTCCGACTACTTTGATACTATGTATGATGCAGCGATTGAACTTATCAAGAAAGGTAAGGCATATGTCTGCGAGCTCTCAGCAGAGCAGATGAAGGAATACAGAGGAACGCTTACTGAGCCTGGCAAAGAGAGTCCATATAGGGACAGAACCATTGAGGAGAATCTCTCGCTATTTGAAGATATGAGAGCGGGAAAGTATAAGGATGGAGAGGTCGTGCTTCGTGCCAAGATTGATATGAGTTCGCCTAATATCAACATGAGAGATCCAATTATCTATAGAGTTGCGCATGCGACACATCATAACACAGGTGACAAGTGGTGTATCTACCCTATGTATGACTTTGCTCATCCAATTGAGGATGCGATTGAGGGAATCTCTCACTCTATATGCACACTGGAGTTCGAGGATCACAGACCTCTGTATGACTGGGTTCTCAATGAAGTGGGCTTCTGGAATCCTCAGCCAAGACAGATTGAGTTTGCAAGACTCAATATAACTAACATGCTGATGAGCAAGAGATATCTCAAGAAGCTCGTCGACGAGGGCACAGTTTCTGGCTGGGATGATCCTCGTATGCCTACAATTGCTGGTATTAGAAGACGTGGATATACACCTGAAGCAATCAGAAGCTTCTGTGACGATATTGGAGTTGCAAAGTCAAATTCGACAGTAGATTTTGCACAGCTCGAGACCAGCGTGCGTGATGACCTTCAGTTCAAGGTCGCTGCACGTAACGTCGTAATGGATCCTATCAAGGTGGTGATTACTAATTATCCTGAAGGTCAGATTGAGAGTTGCGCAGTTGAAAATAACAGAAATGCTCCTGAACTCGGAGAGAGGGAAATCCCGTTCGGCCGTGAACTATGGATTGACGGAGAGGATTTCATGGAAGTGCCTGTTAAGAAGTACTTTAGACTTTTCCCTGGCAATGAGGTAAGACTCAAGGGAGGTTATTTCATCACCTGCAATGAGGTAGTTAAGAATGAGGATGGCACCATCAAGGAACTGCTTTGCACTTACGATCCTGAGACAAAGAGTGGTACTGAGGGTGGAAATCGCAAGGTAAAGGGTACAATTCATTTCGTGGAAGCCTCGACCGCAGTCAAGATTAAGATTCGCGAGTATCAGACGCTCATGCTTGAGAATGAAGAGGGAAGCCTGGAGCTCAATCCTGATTCGCTGCGTGAGACTTGGGGCTATGCGGAGCCAGCGGTAGCTGATGTCAAGGCTGGTGAGAGATTCCAGTTCTTCCGCAAAGGATATTATATTGCGGATAGTAAGCTAACAACTGATGACGAGAAGGTGTTTAACAGCATCGTAAGCCTTAAGAGCTCCTGGAAGAAATAGAGATTATTTTAAATGGGGTGGTAACCATAGATAGTTTATTTACATCCGTACTTACTTTTGTCGAGAATAATCCTATTTTCGCAAAATACATAACGACGATATCGAGATGGATTTTCGTAATTTTGGCAGTATACATACTTATGAAATCCATCATGTCGCTGCTCTCAACGAGAGTAACTCCAGAGGTTTGGGGTTATCTCTCGGTTGAAGACGGCGTTGCGCTTCCGATAACTCATTGGGAGAATATAATCGGCAGATCTTCATCTGTTGACCTACGTATTGAGCTCGATACGATTTCTAATACGCAGGCACTTTTAATTCGCCGCAAAGACGGGAAATGGATGTTCAAGGATCTGAATTCCAAGAATGGAACTGTCATCAACGGAATCCAGCTCATCCCTCGTAAGAAATACATAATAAATCCTGGTGACGAAATTATCATGGGCGGTGCGAGATGTACACTGGCTGCGATAAGTGTCGAAGAGGAGAAGAATAACGATGCTATGCGCTCGATGGACAAGAAACCCGTCTCGCCATGGCCACTTATGGTTGCTATCACCGCATTTCAGTTTCTGACGATGATTCAGCTGATAATTGGCATGGGAACGAATCTGACTCCAGGGGCGCTTCTTTCAATTCCGCTACTTTCTGTAACCATGTGGATTTATGTGATTCTATTTAGAGCCATGGGTAGCAAAGGGTTTGAGATGGAAATGATAGCATTCTTCATGTCCACGATAGGGCTGGCGGTTACGACATCTGCTAATCCTGTACTCACCATGAAGCAGTACATTGCGACTCTTGTCGGAATATTCATCTTCATATTTATGTGCATTTATATGCGTGACCTCAAGAGGACGGAGAAGATTAAACCAGTTCTTGCAGCACTTGCCATCGGACTGCTGTTATTCAACATAATATTCGGTACGACAAAATTCGGAGCAGCAAACTGGGTAAATATTGGAGGTATTTCGATTCAGCCATCTGAAATCGTCAAGCTCGCATTCATTTGTATAGGTGCAGCAACTATGGAGAATCTCTTCAACAAGAAGAATCTCTACGGGTTTATGCTGTTCTCACTATTCTGCCTCGCTTGCCTCGCCAAGATGGGAGACTTCGGAGGCGCACTCATATTCTTTGTGACTTATCTCGTAATTTCGTTCCTAAGAAGTGGAGATTTCTCGAGATTAATTCTGACTATCGGTGCAGCCGGAATCATGGGTATTATGGTTTTAAGGTTTAGACCGTATATACTAAGCAGATTTAAAGCGTGGGGCCACGTATGGGAGCCTGACTTTATCAACGGAATGGGTTACCAGCAGACCAGAACTATGTCATATGCTTCTGGCGGTGGCATGCTTGGCCTCGGGGCTGGAAATGGTTCTCTCAAGACCGTTGCGGCATCGAACACAGACCTTGTTTTCGGCTTTGTAACAGAGGAATGGGGGTTAATCATAGCGATACTGCTTGTGCTCTGCATTATTACACTTTCTTTATTTGCGGTAAATTCCATCGTAGCTGGTAGATCGGCGTTCTATACGATAGCAGCGTGCGGAGCAGCGACGATGATGATTTTCCAGACCATGCTAAATATATTTGGCGCAGTAGATTTATTCCCGTTGACTGGAGTTACATTCCCGTTCGTCTCTACTGGAGGCACGAGTGCGATGTGCTCATGGGCGATGCTAGCCTACTTCAAAGCTGCGGATATGCGTAAAGATGCCAGTCTTGCAATCAAAAGGAGGCCTTAGCATGCATAATGAGATTAAGGAGGTAGCAAATGCGGAAACTAGAGCGTAGAGCGAATATCTGCCTGCTGCTGGCCGCGTCGCTATTCATAGGGATATTGATTTTTACATGGAGATTCGTAACTAAAGGGCAAGATTGGGCGAGTTTCTACGGCAATAGACAGATATACACAAATGGAGAAATAAACCGAGGTACTATCTACGACAGAAATGGTGTGATGTTACTCAATTGCACTAAGGATGGCCTAGTATACCCTTCAGATGCTTCACTTAGAAGGGCGACAGTCCATGCGGTTGGAGATCCGAAAGGAAATATAGCGACAGGTGCTATCAATATGTTTAGACCACAGCTAATCGGATATGATTTGTTAAATGGCACTTACGATACGACGAAGGATGGAAGCAAGATTAATCTGACCATAGATTCCAAGGCAAACCTTGCAGGATACAAGGCGCTCGGAAACCGTCAGGGTATGGTAGCGGTGTATAACTACAAGACAGGTGAGATAATGGCGATGGTGTGCACACCTACTGTTGATCCACAGGGTACGCTGCCGACAAATTCAAATTCATCTGAGTACTTCAATACCTTCCTATCTGGAAAGTTAACACCAGGCTCGACATTTAAGACGGTGACGGCAGCTGCTGCAATCGATAATGTCGACGACATAGATAGCTTTGAATTCAACTGTTCTGGTGTTACGTATGTAAACGGTTCGCCAATAAAATGCACACAGGCACACGGACATGTTGACTTTGAGATGGCGCTTGCCAAGTCTTGCAACGGTGCATTTGGAGAGATTACTCGCAAGGTTGGTGCAAGTACAATGAAGGAGTATGTCAAGAAGGTTGGACTGACCAACTCCCTCAATATAAACGGTATAAAGACAGCTAAGGGTACATTTAACTTTCCAAGCAACGATCCTGTTAAGCTGAGCTGGGCAGGCATTGGACAGGCGGAAGACCTCGTAAATCCTGCATCGATGATGGTATATATGGGCGCAATTGCAAATAACGGAAAGGCTATAAACCCTTACCTCATCAGTTCTTCGAACTTCCTCAAGAAAGTGACAGGTGGTGACTCTCTCGGGAAATATCTGAGCAGCGGAACTGCGGAGAAGATGAAGGCCATGATGAAAAATGATGTCAAAGTCACTTACGGGGAGAGCAACTTCAGGGGACTCGATATCTATGCAAAATCAGGAACCGCCGAGACAGGAAGTGGAACACCAGATGCATGGTTTGTTGGATTTATAGATGATGAGGACCATCCGTATGCATTTGTAGCATGGGTTAGGAATGGTGGAACAGGATATAAGGTGGCAGGCCCAGTGGTCTACAAAACGTTGCTTGCGTTAGTGGAGAACAACTAGGGTTACTAATGGTAACAGATGAGATTCCCATCACTATAATTTACGACAAATATTCGCCTATAAGATTTTATATAAAGGAGTTAAATCCACAAGATGTAATTAATAATAGCAAGAAGGCGTTCTGCATTATCGGAAGCATGTTCATCTTGCTAGGATTATTTATCGTAGCGGCTGCACTACATATAATCCCGTTTATGCAGCTCTGATTGATATATACAGAAAGGAGCCAGCACATAGCGGTGAGGGCTCCTGTTTCTTATTGTATTAAGGTCAATCTAACAACGTGTGCAAAGCGTAGTTGTGTTTATTTATCTCGCTTTAGCCCTGAACAGTTGCAGTTTCTATAGCCTGAGCTTCGTTCACTACGTACGAACCTTCTCTTCTCTTGAAGAAGCGTAGAACCGTATATAGAAGCACTAGGCCTACAGCGAGTGCAACCCATGGTGACTCCATGATGCCAGCAATTACATAGCATACTGCCGATACCGAGAGAACAGTTACAGCGTAAGGTAGCTGAGTCTCAACGTGGCTGATGTGTCTAACAGCTGCACCTGCAGATGACATGATTGTAGTATCTGAAATCGGTGAGCAGTGGTCACCGCAAACTCCGCCAGCCATGCAGGAAGATATGAGGACAATCATCATATCAGGTCTGTTTGCAGTTACCGCTAGAGCAATAGGAATGAGGATTCCGAACGTTCCCCACGACGTGCCAGACGCAAAACCTAGAGCGCAAGATACGAGGAAGAACAGAGCTGGGATTACAACAATGAATCCGCCAGGTACTTTATCCATCATATCTGCAACAAACTGAGCGAGACCGAGAGAGTCAGTCATAGTCTTTAGAGTCCACGCCATTGTTAGAACGAGGATTGGTGAAACCATGGATTTGAAGCCTTCAGGTACGCATTCCATAATTTCTGAAAATGGAACGACTCTTCTGATCATGTAGTATACGATAGTGATGACTAGTGCAACAACACTTCCGAGTACGAGGGATGTCGAAGCATCGCATCCTGCAAATGCGGTTACGAACGAGCTGCCTTTCCAGAAACCGCCGGTGTACAGCATTCCTGTGATGCAAGAGATGATTAGGACGATTACAGGGAACATGAGATCCATAACTGAACCCTGGTGAACCGTATCAGCAGCGCCATCGTTCTTTAGTGCGGCTGCATCCTGTACTGTAAAAATATCTCCATTCTCTACAGCATTTTGCTCGTAAGTCGCCATTTTTCCATAATCGAAGTTCATAGTTATAATCATGAACATCATAGCGATAGTTAGCAGTGCGTAGAAGTTGTAAGGGATAGCTTGAATAAATATGCTAAGACCATTTTTACCCTGAACGAATCCACTAACAGCTGCAGCCCAAGATGAAATTGGGGCTAAAATGCAGACTGGAGCAGCAGTTGCGTCGATTAAGTACGCGAGTTTAGCTCTTGAAACGTTGTATTTATCAGTGAGCGGCTTCATAACGCTACCAACTGTCAAACAGTTAAAATAATCATCTACGAAAATAAGTATACCAAGAGCTACAGTTGAGTACTGAGCGCCACGGCGAGTTTTAATCTTTTGTGCAGCCCAGTTACCAAATGCTGTGGAACCTCCGGAGAGGTTCATCATCGCTACGAGCATACCCAGAATAACGAGGAATACGAGGATTCCAACATTTCCCGATGAAGATAGAGATGCGATGAAACCATCAATCATTACATGGTTCATGAATTTAGGGAAATTCATTCCCGAGTAAATTAGTCCGCCGGCAAGTATTCCGATGAACAGAGAGCTGTAAACCTCTTTAGTGATGAGGGCGAGCCCGATAGCAACGATAGGCGGCAGAACTGCCCATGCTGTTGCGTACATAGCTGGCTTGCTGTCAGCTGCCATAGCCACAAGTGGCATAGCGGCGATAAATAGTGTGGCGAGTCCAAACACGTATATAATTCTACTTCTGTTAATGCGTATCATTTTTTTAAACCTCCGTATAAATAAAATAGCCATGAATAACGTCTGAAACGTATCCATGGTTCGTACGTAAGTAATGCAAAATACGCATTAGCTATATACCATTGATAGCGCTCCACATTTTACGATGTGACAGTTCGGCACATATTCTGCACCGGCCCAGAAAATATCGTTGGGGCGATATTCCCTTCGGCGGATTTCCCTTTCGTTAGTAGCAGCTTCCCATGCTGTAGCTACCAAGTACTATTGAGCTCCGCGACCTCTATCGAGTCAGTCTTATTCAAAAGCTGGTTTTATATTAATCCTTTGATTGGTAATAAGTCAAGTAAAAAATCTAAAAAATATAAATTTCTTTGTGAATATTAACAATGAATGTTTTAGAGTCATATGTTTCTCGGCGAAATTTCATAACGTTCATAATTCTTTATGCAAAAGTGTAAGAATAGTATGTAGGTCTATTGCCTCTAATTGGCCAGGGGCTGATGCTTTTTTTGCAGTTCCAAAAGTGATAGCTGAACCAAATGCTTCGCCACAAAGCCTGGAAATTGATCCGAGCTTTCCCATAGATATTGTGACAATAGGGCGATCTGCATTATTTCTATACATCTCTTCTGTCGCAGCTAAGAGGGTGAGAACATCATGCTTATTTGTTGGCATTACAGCAATCTTAGATATATCAGTGCCTAAGCTCTGCATTTTGCAAAGCCTTGAAATTATATCGTCCTTGTCTGGCGTCTTATCGAAATCATGGTTCGAAGCGATAACTTTTACACCTGCATTATGGGCACCAGCGATAATCTCCTTTACAACGTCATCTCCGGAAAAGGCTTCTACATCTACAATATCAATATAGCCAGTTTCGGCAGCTTTAATATTGAGCTCAACATAACAATCAGGCTCAATAGCTTTTTTCCCACCTTCCTTTGAGGTTCGAAATGTTATGAGTATAGGTGTATCACCGAGAACTGCTCTCAGCTCTTTTAAAATTTCTTCAACTTTGATAGGATCAAAAGCGTTTTCAAACCAGTCTATCCGCCACTCAGCTATATCAACAGGAATTTCCACAAGATGTTTTGCTTCATCTAATATATCTTCTTTTGATATTCCTACGATGGGCACACAGATTTTCGGAATACCAGAACCAATTTCTACATTCCTAACCTTTACTGTTTTCATAACTATACCTCTGTTTATGGCTAAATCTGTAATTTTTCAAAGTATAACGCAATCATCGCAGATAGGCAAATCAATGAGCGATATAAGTAAATTCAACAGATTTGGCTATATTGACTTGGCTAATCATATTTAATATATTGATTTTAGAGTAAACCCATTGAAAATTAAGCAGCATAAAGTTATAGTTTTTCGACTACATAAATGCGGTGGAGGAAAAGATTCATGAATAAGGAATTTTCTTCAGAAGAGTTTAAAAAGTTAATAACTAAGAGAAATAAAGCTGAACGCCTTATAATAGAAGAGAATGCGATCAAGAACGTAGACCTCAAAGGCTGCGATTTGACTAACATCACCTTTAGGTTATGCAGCTTCGAGAACTGCAACCTCGATGGCGCCGACTTCAGCGGCTCCAGCATATCAGGCACACTCTTCCGAGAGTGCCCGATGCACGCCTGCCGCTTCGTCAATTCCGATATGACCGAAGCCATCTTCCGCGATATCAACCTCTCGGACAGCGACCTACGCGGAGCAAATCTATATGCCGCAGTCCTCGAGGACGCCAATCTCAATGGCATCATCGTAGACGAAAATACCAAATGGTACAAACAGGTGCCACCGGAAACAGGTCCATTTATAGCATGGAAGTGCTGCTCAGAGCTCAGAGTAGTACAGCTACTAGTGCCAGCAGATGCCCGCAGGGTTTCTGCAACGAGGGAAACCTGTAGGTGTGACAAAGCAAAGGTGCTATCGATCAAGAGCATTGATGAGACAATTAGTTATGATTGGGCACAGTCGACAGTTGATCCAGACTTCTACTATGAACGCGGGAAATGGGTAGAACCGGCTAACGGATTTGAGCCAGATCGATGGAAAGATTCCTCGCGCGGAATACATTTTTTTATGGAAAGAGAGCAGTGCATAGCATACCAGACGGTATAGGGTGTAAACGGATATTTGAGGAGTAAATTATTTTCAGATAAAATATAAAATTCTTATAGTAATAAAATTATGTTGGCAAATACAAAGGCGAAACTAACAAAAAATAGAGTAGTGACACATAAAATATTGTAAAAACACTACAAAAGTACAAAAAAACACACAAAACACATTGTTTGACGAGCATTATGTTCATTTGTATAATTCAAGTATATTTATGACAAGTTTAATACGGTTAAACTTAAGGAGGTAAGTAGATGAAAGTAATTATGTCGGGCAACGAAGCTATTGCTCGCGGCGCATATGAAGGTGGCTGCCAGTTTGCTTCGGCCTATCCCGGTACTCCAAGCACCGAGATTCTCGAGAATATGCCTCAGTACAAGGATGATGTGTACTCAGAGTGGGCTCCTAACGAGAAGGTAGCTGCAGAAGCTGCTATCGGTGCATCCATTGCAGGTGTTAGATCATTCTGCGCAATGAAGCACGTAGGTGTTAACGTTGCAGCAGACCCTATCTTCACAATTGCATACACTGGAGTTACAGGTGGATTTGTTATCGTATCCGCTGACGATCCAGGTCAGCACAGCTCCCAGAACGAGCAGGACAACAGAAACTACGCAAAGGCAGCAAGACTGCTCATGCTAGAGCCAGCCAACTCGCAGGAGTGTAAGGATTACATGAAGATGGCGTTCGGTCTTTCCGAGAGATTCGATGCTCCAGTTCTTTTCCATGTAACAACTAGAGTCTGTCACTCAAAGGGAATCGTAGAACTCGGCGATAGAGAAGAGCATGAGTACGTTCCTTACAAGAAGCAGATTGAAAAGTATGTTTCCGCACCAGCTAATGCTAAGAAGATGAGAGTTAATCTCGAGACTAAGCTAGCTAACATGGAAGCTTATGCAAATGAAGTAGAAATCAACCAGCCTGAATGGCACTCGACTAAGATCGGTGTTGTTACATCTGGTATCTCTTATCAGTATGCTAAGGAAACATTCGGTGAGGATGCTTCGTATCTAAAGCTCGGAATGACATTCCCGCTACCTACAGACCTAATCAAGGATTTCTGCAGCAAGGTAGATAAGGTATACGTAATCGAAGAGATGGACCCATACCTACAGGAGTTCCTCGAGATTCACGGAATTGAGTGCATTGGAAATCAGCAGATTCCAAAGTTTGACGAGCTCAACACAGATATCGTTAGAGAAGCACTTACAGGAGTTAAGCCAGAGTCTTATGATTCAGAGCTTAAGTCTGTTGTACGTCCTCCGACGCTCTGCGCAGGATGCCCTCACAGAGGATTCTTCCAGGCGATTAAGAAGAAGAAAGGTCTCATGATCAACGGAGACATCGGTTGCTATACACTCGGAGCTAACGCACCTCTAAGCGCACTTGATACAGCTATTTGTATGGGAGCTTCCCTCTCAATGGCTCACGGTGCTGCTCAGGCTTACAAGGTTGCAGGAGCAAAGACTAAAGCTGTAGGTGTGCTCGGAGACTCCACATTCTTCCACAGCGGTATCACAAGCTTGATGGATGCTGTATACAATCAGAGTGATAGTATCAGCGTTATCCTCGACAACAGAATTACTGGTATGACTGGTCACCAGGAGAACCCTGGAACAGGATTCACTCTGATGGGCAAGCCAGCTCCAGAAGTTGATATTCCTGCTCTAGTTAAGGCAGTAGGAATCAAGGAAGAGAACATTTACACAGTAAATCCTCTACACCTTGACGAAGTTGATAAGGTTCTCGATGCTTGCATCGCTAGCGAGGAGCCAACAGTTATCATTACAAGATGGCCATGCGTACTAAAGAAGTTCAGCCAGCAGGATCTTGATGAGTTCAAGGGACTACACCAGACTCAGTGTCACATCATTCAGGACAAGTGCAGAAACTGTAAGGCTTGTGTAAGAACAGGTTGCCCAGCTCTCATGTCTTCAAAGGATGATGTTGTTATCGATGTTAATAGCTGCGTAGGCTGTAAAGTCTGCAAGCAGGTATGCCCATTTGATGCTATTGAGGAGGTGCAGAGATAATGAGTGATGTTAAGAATATTCTCCTCGTAGGAGTAGGTGGACAGGGAACAATCCTTGCAAGTAAGATTCTTACGAGCGGCCTAATGGAAGCTGGTTACGATGTTAAGATGAGTGAGATTCACGGTATGTCGCAGCGTGGTGGAAGTGTAAGCACTCAGGTAAGATATGGTAAAGAAGTTCTTTCCCCAATCGTAGGAAAGGGATCTGCAGACGTAATCGTAGCATTTGAGAGAATGGAAGCCCTAAGATGGCTCGAGTATCTCAAGGTAGGCGGTAAGATGGTAGTTAATGACTTCAAAATCAACCCTGCTCCAGTAAACCTAGGTAAAGCAGAGTATCCAGATGATATCATCGAGGATCTAAAGGCAAAGTGCCAGGTAACTGCTGTTAAGGCTGGAGAAATCGCTACAGACCTTGGAAATGCTAAGGCTATGAACGTGGTACTCCTCGGAGCACTAGTTAAGGCTATAGGTTCTCTAGACGATGTAGATTGGGATGTTCAGATTGAGAAGAACGTAAAGCCTAAGTTCGTTGAACTAAACAAGAAAGCATTCAAGGCAGGATACGATTTATAAAGAATCCGTAGCTATCAGGACTAATTCCCATTAGTCGCGCTGATGGATGTTTAATAAGATGATTAAGGAGAGGGGTGACCTTCTCCTTTTTTATAAAGGTGCTAAAAACTACATGGATTATAACGTTAATAGACATATAACTAATGTAATGAGCTGTCTTTATGCTATAATATAGGAGCTTAAGGAAATAACCAATCCACGGCGGACATACAAAGGAATTGTTATGTTATTTAAGGAGGTAATGTATGTTTAAGAATTTTGCAGAAATGGCAGAAATGGTTAGAAGTAATCCTGTCAAGAAGAGAATAGTCCTAGCTTGTGCTCACTGTGAGCATTCCTTAGAGGCAGTAAGCAATGCTGTAAAGGAAGGCATCGTTGAGGCAGTTCTCATTGGTAAAGAGGATATGATTAAAGAGACTATTAAAGAACACGGTCTAGCTCTAGAAGATGCAACAATCTACAATGCGGATGATGATGTTGAAATCGCTAAGATTGCTGTAAGGCTTATCAACGAAGGAAAGGGCGACTTCCTCATGAAGGGCAAGATGCAGACATCTGATCTTCTCAAGCAGGTTGTAAATAAAGAAACTGGTCTCAATATGGGCAAGGTAATGTCACATGTAGGTCTATTCGAAGTTCCTAACTACCACAAGCTAGTGGTTCTGACAGACGGAGGAATGCTCCTTCACCCAACACTAGAACAGAAGGCTCAGATTGTTGAGAATGCAGTTGAAGCTCTTAACAACATGGGATATGAGAATCCTAAGGTTGCAGCACTTTGTGCAGCTGAAAAGCTTAATGAGAAAGCACCTGAGTCAGTAGACGCAGCAGCTCTTAAGGAAATGAACGAGAAGGGAGAAATAAAGGACTGCGTAATAGAAGGACCTATCTCTTACGATATCGCATTAAGCAAGGAAATTGCTGACTTCAAGGGATTCGAGAGTCCGGTAGCAGGAGATGCGGATGTTCTGCTTGTTCCAGATATGGCTGCTGGTAACTTCATCGGAAAGTCTTGGGTAATCCAGGGCGGTGGTAGAATGACAGGTCTTGTCGTTGGCGCAAAGGCTCCAATCGTACTCACATCCCGTGGTTCTGGTGCAGACGAGAAGTTCTACTCAATCGTATTTGCTGCAGCAGCATCTAAGTAAAGGCTTGGTTAGATGTTCGAACAGTTTAAGGACAAGTTAATCTGTGACTATAGCACGCGAAATGGCGGAGTTAGCAAGGGTTGCTATGACTCGTTGAATCTTAGTCTTACTACAGACGATGCTCTTGCAAATATCCTTGAAAACTACAATCTATGGTGCTCCTCGCTCGGAATTGATTCGAAGCAACTTGTCATGCTTCATCAGACGCATGGTAATGAGGTGATACGCGTAGACGAGGACAACTGCGGCGAAGGACTTTATTTGCCGAGAAGACGAGGGATAGATGGCATGGTGACTAATGTCAGAGGGGTTGCCCTAATCACTTCGCATGCAGACTGTACGCCAATATATATCTATGACCCTGTAAATGAGGCGATTGGATTAAGTCACGCTGGCTGGAGAGGTACAACTCTTGAAATTGCACGCAAGACAGTCGAGAAGATGAAGTCTGAATTTAACTCGAATCCTTCTGACTTATATGCTGCAATTGGACCTTGTATATCCATAGACCATTTTGAGTGTGGCGAAGATGTTATCGATGCGATTTCAGCCATGACAGTAAGTGATATTCCGGGAGCATATACTTTTAATCCAGAGCGAGGGAAATTCAATGTATCGCTTCCAGCGATTAATAAGGCTGTGCTCATGAGCGCAGGTGTTCCTGAATCTCATATTGAGATTGACGGTTCTTGCACCTTTGCTGAGAAGGACAAATACTTCTCGCATAGAAGAGATGGACTGAAGCGTGGCGGTCAGATGGCAGTGTTGATGCTTAAGTAGCCCTTAATACGAACTAACTACTAATACTGAATAGTGACAAGATAGAAAAAAGCTTGGGGCATGCCCCCAAGCTTTTGTGCTATGAATAATGGTAGGGAAGTGAAAACTTTCCTAGACGAACATGTAATATTTGCATCTCAATCATCATTGCTGAATGGTCGAATTACTTGATGTTGAGAATCTTCTTCTCGCCTCTTTTTCTGTATTCGTGAAGCTCGGCAGTTGCTGTCAATAGAACGTCTGTCGAAGAGTTGAGTGCAGTCTCGCAAGAATCCTGAATAACTCCGCAGATAAATCCAACACCAACAACCTGCATTGAGATATCAGCAGGAAGACCGAATAGTGAGCATGCGAGTGGGATGAGGAGCAGTGAACCTCCAGCAACTCCAGAAGCTCCAGCTGCGCTGATGGCAGTCAGGAATACGAGCAAGATAGCAGAAGGAATGTCAACCTTTACGCCCATTGTGTTACAAGCTGCAAGCGACATGATTGCGATAGTAACAGCGGCACCAGCCATATTGATAGTTGCTCCAAGAGGAATCGAAATAGGGTATGTATTTACATCGAGTCCTAGATCCTCGCAAAGCTCAAGGTTAACTGGGATGTTAGCAGCTGAACTACGTGTAAAGAATGCTGTGATACCGCTATTGCTCAAGCACTTGAATACAAGCGGATAAGGATTCTGGTGCGAAGCTAGGAATACGATCAGTGGATTTACAACAAGCGCGATGAAAACCATAGTTCCAACGAGTAGCAGGATGAGAGACGCATATTTTGCGAGAGCGCCGATACCGCTAGTAGAGATGGAGTTGAATACGAGACCCATAACACCGATAGGTGCGAATTGGATAATCCAACGAACGCATTTTGTGATAGCGTCAGAAAGGTCAGAAAGTAGACCTTTTGTAGAATCAGAAGATGATCTGAGCGCAACACCTATGATTACGGCCCAAGCTAGTACACCAAGGAAGTTAGTGCTTACAATTGCGTTGATTGGATTGTCAATTACGTTTAGCAGAACAGTCTTCAGAACGGAAATGATGTTGTCTGGTGCGGCAATCTTTTCAGTGGATTTTACAAGAATAAGGGTCTGCGGGAACAAGAAGCTTGCAATAACAGCGCAGAGTCCTGCAGATAGTGTGCCAACTATATATAACACGATAACTGTTGTCATGTTGGTCTTAGTTCCAGACTTGTGCTGTGCGATGGCAGCCATTACAAGTATAAAAACCATGAGTGGTGCAATCGCTTTTAATGCTCCTACAAACAGGTCACCGAAAAGTGTAAGGAATGCGAGCTGCTTAGGTGCAATAACAGCAAGTGAAATACCGATAATAAGACCGACAATGATCTGAACGATTAAGCTTAGCTTATTCCAAGCTCTAAAAATGGATTTCATATAGAACCCCCCTCAATTAAATAATATATTCGCAACGTTATTTATACTATAAATAGATAAAAGGTGCAATTAAAACAATTATATATCAAATAATTTGTGCTAAGGCACAGTGCAGTGCCTGATGGCCAGTAAAACTAATCGTGAATGATACAAACTTTAAATAAATCATCTCTATTTGTGAATTGCAAACTACATAGAACCAATAGTTATTAACAACAATCCGTTATACCAATAGAATCTCTCTAATGCATAACGATCTGTTAAATAGAAAGGTTCGTTGCGGCAATATAATCAATATGATAATATTAATAAGTTAAAAGATTGAAGTAGGAGGTACTAGATGAGGATATTAGCTATGATTTCTAGTGCGTTAATGGTAATAGTAGGTACATTCTGTGTTGCGAACTCAACAGCTGCATTCACTTCGGTTGCGTTTATTGTAGGTGGCGCACTTTTTGCTATGGGGGTGTTAGAGCTTATAGTGTTTAGGAATGTTGGCTACGAGGACAATATGATTACGAAGACATACGTTGTACAGGCGGTAATATCAGCATTTCTAGGTATAATGTTCTTATCTGGACAAGTAAGTGAGGATGTAGCGGTAACAGCGATATTCGCAATGATGCTCATGACTAGCGGCCTTGCGGCTGATTTCAGTATAAACATAGATATAAGAACAAACTCGCTAAGCGAGAAAAGGACTTTTGTACTCGGAACCGCGATGACGCTGCTAGGCGCATATATGTTTTTTAATAAAAGTGTTTTAAACATCCACGTTATGCTACTGATTGGTGTTGCAGTAATTTTGATTGGGGTTGATCGATTCAGAATTGGAATGAGCTTAGATTATAGCAAACCGAAATTCCTGAGTAAGAATGAAGAAAAGCTCGAGAGAGCAAAGAGAGAGGAAAAGCGAAATACAAGAGTCGCTATAGAAGCTACTCGTAGATCTAGAGAACAGCGTAATAAGATAAAGCAGCTTGAAGATGAAATTGCAAAAGAGAGATCTAGACGAGACAGTGTTGCAGGTGCAAGACGCAGCAAAAAGAAAAACTAACATGTGTACAGATGCGACCAACAAATAGATATTATAGAAGAAAGTAAGGGCGTGGAACAATTCCTCGCTCTTTTATGTTGGTATGTAAAATGAACAAAGTTGGAATACATGAAAACCTGGCTTAAATCAATATATGTAGTTGTTAAAAAGCGATACAGGGATAGATATAGGCAAAAAGTGAGTAAATCCAATGATAAAAAGAAGGTGATGAATAATACATATAGAAGAAATAATAAATCAAATACATACATATAGAAGAATAAACAAATTAGAAATAAAAAAAGAATTATTGTAATTTAAAGTTGCAAAAGCTATTGACCACAACGAATAAATTACCTATAATAACAACACTTGCTACTTTGAGAAGTGGCGGGTAAGCGAGCCAGGACAAGGCGAGCGCTAAAA
>NZ_CALHTQ010000194.1 GCF_938039775.1 uncultured Mogibacterium sp.
CGAGGTGTGCTATCGATCTAATCTTTGCGTAATTCATACTGTCTCCTTGCGTTCGGAATAACTTATGTTGCCTATTGTACCAAATATGAATACGTTGAATCTAAAGGATATGTGAAAATTCTACTATATAGCGATGAGCTTAATTTAATACAAAATGTATGATATGATTAGGATAATTTAGAGTATTTTGTAGGGAGAGCATGCTATGAATGATATCAACAACACTATTAATATCGAGGCTACAGCTAACCCATTTGGTGCTGACTCATTTATCGAGAAGAGAGGCTCTGACTGCGGTCGCTTCTGGTACAAAGACATAAGGGAGATTGCGACGCTTAGAGAGCTACTGGCTGGAAGCGTTGAAAAATATAGCGAAAGAGCTGCATTTTGGGTAAAGGCAAAGCGTGGAGGCGAGTATCTGTCGGTTCCTTACGAAGTCCTAGGACATGATGTAGAGGCGATTGGAACGATGCTTCTTGAACTAGCGGGTGATGAGCGCCGCGTTGCTATTATCGGTGAAGGCAGCTACGAATGGATTACCTCCTATATTGCGACCATGAACGCAGGCCTCGTTGTTGTGCCAATCGATAAGGAACTCGGCGGGGACGAGATTAAGAATCTTCTCGACGCATCAAATTGCCATACCGTAATATGTTCAGCAGAATGTGCTCCTAAGCTGTCAAATATCATAACAATTACAGATCTTGTCATCACCGAATTTTACGGCGATAGGATATCTCTTGAAGATAAGCCGAAGTCACTACTTAAGGATACTGCAGAATTTGAAAGAGCAGGCAGAAGAGTACACCTGTGGAGAGAACTGCTTGTCAATGGCGAGGAGAAACTGGCGAACGGAGATACGGCTTTTTCCGAGATAGAAATAGACCCAGACGAACTTGCGGTTATCCTGTTCACTTCTGGAACAACGGGTACTCCAAAGGGTGTCATGCTCAATCACCGCAATATTACGGTTAATATCATGGACGTTTGCCGCATTGCAAATATACACCCCTGGGACAAGACGCTCTCGATTCTTCCGATACACCACACTTACGAATGCACGCTTGGGATGCTTCTCGTTTTGTATCGTGGGGCAAGTACGGCATTTTGCGAGGGCATGAAATACATAGTTAAGAATATGCATGAGGCTGAAAATACAGTAGTTATCGTAGTGCCAAGGGTACTCGAGATGATTCACGGACGTATCACGAAGACTATCAAGAAGTCGGGCAAGGAAAAGACGTTTAGGAAGGCTCTTAAGGCTAGTCGCACTGCGCGTAAGTTTGGCGTAAATGTGAGCAGAACTCTCTTCAAGCAGATTATCAATGAACTCGGTGGCAAGCTCAGAGTTGTAATCACAGGAGCGGCTGCGCTTTCGCCAGAAATCTGCAAGGACTTTGAAGACTTTGGAATCACAGT
>NZ_CALHTQ010000195.1 GCF_938039775.1 uncultured Mogibacterium sp.
AGCTTTCTGCTTCCCTAGAGAAGATGGGGAAGCGCGTAAAGGTGAGCTATTTCTAAAGTAGAAAAGGGATTAAATGGAACAGATATCGATATTTGAAAATGAGAATAGCAAGGACGAACCTTTAGCTGCTCGCATGAGGCCTAGAGATCTCAGCGAATTCGTAGGTCAGCAGCACCTAGTTGGCGAGGGCAAAATACTCAGCAAGCTTATCGAGTCTGACAGGGTTCCGTCGATGATTTTCTGGGGACCTCCAGGAGTTGGAAAGACAACACTTGCACAGATTATCGCCAGCAAAACAAAGGCGAATTTCATAACTTTCTCTGCAGTAACTAGCGGCATTAAGGAAATACGCACAGTTATGCAGCAAGCTGATAGGTATACGAGATTCGGTGAGAAGACGATAGTATTTATCGACGAGATTCACAGGTTCAATAAGGCGCAGCAAGATGCGTTTCTGCCTTTTGTTGAGAAGGGTAGCATCACTTTGATTGGAGCAACCACTGAAAATCCATCATTTGAGGTAAATGGCGCGCTTTTATCTCGCTCTAAGGTTTTCGTGCTTAAGAATCTTGAGACTAGCGATATCGAGCAGCTTCTAAAGCGTGCGATAAGCGACCCTCGAGGCTTTGGCGACGAGAGAGTTAATATCACAGATGAAATGATTCACATGATTGCCGAATTTGCAAATGGTGATGCTAGAAGCTCTCTGACAACTTTGGAGATGGTAATCCTAAATGGTGATATCAAGGCTGATGGAACTATAGATATAACGATGGAATCACTCGAGCAGTGTATCTCCAAGAAATCGCTACTCTACGATAAGAATGGCGAAGAGCATTATAACATCATATCGGCGCTTCATAAGTCGATGAGAAATTCCGATGCCGATGCAGCCGTATACTGGCTAGCTAGGATGCTTGAGGCAGGGGAAGATCCGCTCTATGTAGCGAGGCGTGTTACCAGATTCGCTTCGGAGGACGTAGGACTAGCGGACCCTCGGGCAATGGAGATAGCGATAGCGGCTTATCAGGCGTGCCATTTTATAGGTATGCCTGAGTGCTCGGTTCATCTAACGGAAGCCGTGATTTACATGGCGCTTGCACCTAAGTCTAACGCGATGGAAGTAGCTTACTTTGCGGCAAGGGATGACGCGCAGGAGCACATGGCAGAGCCAGTTCCCCTGAACATCAGAAATGCTCCGACCTCTCTGATGAAAGACCTCGGATATGGCAAGGGGTATAGATATGCTCATGATTATGAAGATAAGCTTACTTCGATGCAGTGTCTACCGGATTCGCTTGTTGGCCGCGAGTATTATAAGCCGACGGAACAGGGTGCCGAAGTAAGGTTCAAGGAACGTCTTAATAGAATTAAGGAATGGAAGAAGTCGCATAATTAATATCTCAATAAAATTTATAAAAAGACGGATAAATGTGGTAATTTCAATAAAAATTGCGCAAAACTGGATTAGAGGCATCTAGTTTTGCGCTTTTTTAAGTCTTTTAGCAAAAAAATAGATAAGTATCCAGTATTAAGTATTTAATAAATACTTAATACTGGATTTAATTGACAAAAACAAATTGGTTATTGTAATATCACATTAGTAGGTATAGTCATGTTTTATACGTGACTATTCTAATATTTTTTGTGGCTATTTAGTTTAAGAAAGGAAATTAAGACTATGGAGTTAGGAAAGAACATAGCAAGGAAAATTATTGTTTTCTTACTGACATTTGTCATAATTGCAGGATATAGCACTCCTCTTATGACAACTTATGCTGGTGCATCGGATACACCAGATGAATTTTTTGATTTTAATGCAAGCACAAAAACGATTGTAGGTTACTCGGATAGAGCTGATGCACCTAAGAATGTTGTGATTCCTAGTGTTATCAACGGCACACCGGTTGAGAAAATCGGACCGAAGGCTTTTGCTGGTCACCAACTTACAAGCGTAGTTATTCCTTCTAGTGTAAAGGAAATCGGGGATGAAGGATTTTCAAACAATCCTTCCATTTCGAGTATTACACTCAATGAAGGTCTTACAAACATGGGGAATCGTGTTTTTGGAAAAACTTCTATTACTTCAATTAATATTCCTGCTTCTCTGACAACAATGGGAGAATATGCATTTGTGAATTCTTCAAGTTTGCAAACTATAAATTTTGCTCCAAATAGTCAGTTGAAAGATATTCCATCGGCAGCATTTAAAGGGACAGCTGTAAAAAATGTTACTATACCAGATTCTGTAAAGAGTATTGGTAGTGGAGCATTCCATGGATCTAATCTTGAAACTATCAATTTTGGTGCAAATAGTAAGCTAGAGTAAATTGGAGGATGGGCATTTCAATATACGCCTCTTAAAGCGATAATATTACCAGAAACAGTTAAGAAAATAAGAGTAAATGCGTTTGCTCAAACAAAACTGAAAACAATTACTATACCAGATTCAGTAACAACAATAGATAATGGTGCGTTTTCAGATACGGATTTACTAAAAGAGATTAAAATACCAACAAAAAACAGGGGTGAAATTACGGGTGAGCCTTGGGAAAACAAAGTTGGACTTGTATATTGGAAAGATGTCCTTAAGATTGGTCCATATGTCTATGATGTAACACAAAAAAAGATAGTAAAGTATATAGGTACTACCCCAAATGCTGAAATAGATATTCCAAATCAACTAGAAAAGGATGGTGTTAAATATCCAGTAGAGGGTATTCTTTCGTATGCTTTCTATGGCGCAGATATTTCTTCAGTTAATATTCCAAACAGTGTTAAGGCTATAGATTACGGTGCATTTGAAGGTGTTAAAAATCCAATTGATATAACCTTTTCAACTAATAGTAAATTAAAGACTATTACTAATAGGGCATTCAGTAACAGTAAAATAAAGTCAATCGAGTTGCCTGAAACAATAGAGAATATTGATGATAATGCTTTTGAATACACTGATATAAAACGTATCGCTATACCAGATTCTGTAAAGAGTATTGGTAGTGGAGCATTCCAGAGATCTAATCTTGAAACTATAACATTTGGAGATAACAGTAAATTAGAGGAAATTAGAGGCTGGGCATTCGATAATGCACCGCTAAAAGCGATAATATTGCCAGATACAGTTAAGAATATAGGAAATTATGCGTTTAGAAATACAAAACTGAAAACAATAACTATTCCAAAATCAATTACAGAATTTGGCACCAATGATGCAAGCAACGAGGTCCTAAAAATCCCTGATTTAGAAACTGTATACGTGAGAAACTCGCGTCAGAGATTCCCAGCAAGTGCAGGACAACCATGGGGAGGACCAGCTACTACAAAAGTATACTATGAGGGTGAATTTGTTGAATTTACTCACACTATCGATAAAGTAGCAAATGAATTTAAGAGAGTTATCAATATAAAGGGATTCATTCCAGACAACAGTACGGCGATAATTCACAATATCGAATTACCAAACGGTACAGTTATTAACTTAGCGGAGAAGAATTGGCCAGCTGACTTGAGCAGCTACCCATATCCTGCTACTCAGAATGGAACATATATATTTAAGGGTACTCACAGTTCAGGTTCCGTTAGGGAGTATGTCATTAATATAGATGATATAGGTACTCCAATTATAGATGGAGAAGATGCAGTAATTCATGTAAGTAAGGTTCCACCACTGCAGAAGGCAGATGTGTTAAAGTTAGTAAAAGCTAAAGCAAAAAATGAGATTAACACAGATCTGACAAATAGCATTGTGCTAACCGATGCAGATTATGATAAGGTAAAAGCTCTAACAAGACCAGGAGATTATACGGATATTACGCTAAAAGTAACAGATCCGCTTTATGGAAAGTCGGCACGTAAAACTGTTCGTATCACAGTAATAGCTGACCCAGATCCAATAATACCTGATCCAACGCCAGATACAGATGATGATAAGCCATCAGCTGATTACGTAACAGTGCTGTTCAAGAAGGGTACAAATGGAAGCCTAGCAGGAACAACAAAGTACTACGTGCTAAAGGACGGAAACTACAAGGTTAATGCGCTTACAAAACCAAGCATAACAGCAGATACAGGATGGCATGTAGCGACACCAAGCTGGCTAGATGGTGCAAATGTGGCATTAGATGACAATACTCTAATAGATAGAGATCTAACTTATACAGCTCAGTATA
>NZ_CALHTQ010000196.1 GCF_938039775.1 uncultured Mogibacterium sp.
GTATTATTTCTTGCGGTTATTTTTCTTTATCGCAACCTTTTCCTGCTCTGTGTTAGAGAGGATTTCGATTTCCTTAGCTACATCAAGTCTTGGGAAAAGTGCATCCCCCTTGTGAACATTCGCTCCTGCCATCATACGGAACTCCTCGAGGTCTGACCACTTTGGCTCACTATCTGTGAGTCCGAGCTGCTCTCTCATCCTATCTGAAGTTGTGTGCATGTAAGGGATGATTAGAACAGAAATCATTCTGAGTACCTCTGCAAGATTGCTCATCACTGTATCAAGTTCTGCTTTCTTGCTATCATCCTTAGCAAGAACCCACGGCATCTTCTCATCGATATACTTATTAGCTCTCGATATAACTGCCCAAATCTCCTCAAGCGCATTGTTAAAGTGGAACTCATCCATATGAGCCTCAACCTTCGGAGCGCAGCCGAGTGCAGTCGCAATTAAGTCACGGTCGAAATCATCTTCAGTCGTAGCTTCTGGAACTACACCGTTACAGTACTTCTCGATCATAGAAACAGTTCTCGAAAGTAGGTTTCCGAGGTCGTTAGCAAGGTCATAGTTAATGCGGTTAAGCATAATCTCGTTAGTATATAGTCCATCCTGTCCGAAAGTATACTCTCTAAGCAGGAAGTACTTGAGTGCATCGATTCCATATCTATCAATTAGTATCTCTGGATCCACGATGTTACCCTTCGACTTGGACATCTTGCCGCCATCAATTAGAATCCAGCCATGTCCGAGAACCTTTTTAGGTACTGGCTCATTCATAGACATTAGCATTGCAGGCCAGATAATCGAGTGGAATCTAACAATTTCCTTACCTACAAGATTTACTCCTGGCCAGTACTTCTTGTACTGCTCATCATCTTCACCAGGGAATCCTAATGCAGTGATATAGTTCGAAAGCGCATCAAGCCACACATAGATTACGTGTCTCTCGTCAATTGGAACCTTAATTCCCCAGTCTAGTGAGGCTCTTGAAATACATAAGTCCTCTAGTCCCTGCTCGACAAATGAAATCATTTCTTTTGCACGAGATTCAGGCTGCAGGAACGTACCATTTCCAAGCAGCTCAATGAGCTTATCGGAATACTTTGACAGCTTAAAGAAATAAGCATCTTCGCTCATCTTCTTAACCGGTCTACCACAGTCAGGGCAATTACCTTCAACGAGCTGACTCTCAGTCCAGAAAGACTCGCAAGGTGTACAGTACCAACCTTCATACTGATCCTTGTAGATATCTCCGTTGTTATACATCTTCATGAAGATATCCTGAACACGCTTCTCATGTCGCTCCTCAGTGGTTCTGATAAAGTCATCATAGCTGATCTCCATCGTCGCCCAAAGTCTCTTGATTGTCTCAACAATCGGATCGATATATTCAATCGGAGTCACGCCAGCTTCCTGTGCGCACTTCGCAATCTTCTGTCCGTGCTCATCAGTTCCAGTGAGAAATCTCACATCATAGCCAGTCAGTCTCTTGAATCTAGCCATAGCATCCGCCATAACTGTACAGTAAGTGTGTCCTATGTGCAGCTTAGC
>NZ_CALHTQ010000197.1 GCF_938039775.1 uncultured Mogibacterium sp.
ATAGTTCTGCAATTTGAGAGATTAAAAATGAATCAAAACATCAAAGGAAATAGCTTAATGAATAATAGATATTTGTCCACCATTGGCGTGCGTGTTGCTGCCTTGATTGTGGCACTCTTTGTTTTGGCATTTTTTGCCTCTAGCTCTTCATTTGCAGGCACTTCGCTACCAACTACACCATCAGACCGTGAAGGTTATTATGAATTTCTCGGAATAGATGTATCTGAATGGCAAGGCAGTATAGATTGGAGTGCCGTAAAGTCCGATGGTGTTGACTACGCATTCATCAGAGCTGGTGCTACTACATCATCTAGCTTCGAGCTAAAGGTTGATTCTAAGTTTGATACTAACATGGAGGGTTCCAAAGCGGCTGGTGTTGCACGTGGTGTGTACTGGTATTCACAGGCGACAAATGAAGAAGAAGCAGTTGCTGAGGCAAAGAAGCTGATAGCTATCGCCAAGAAGTACGATATAGAGCTACCCCTCGTTATGGATCTTGAGTTTTCGAACGGACGCTTTGATAGTGCATATGCTTCATGGCGTGCAAATGGTAGTGACTATGCCAAGAAGCGTATGACTTCAGTTGCAGATGCCTTTCTATCATATTGCTGCTCTCAGGGATATCCAGCTGCAATATATCTATCGACATCGCTTGCAGGAAGCACGACAGGAGTAGATACCACTAGTCTTGCGAACAACTCTAATGAAGTGTGGGTTGCTCATTACTCAAGCAATCTCTCGGCATCGTCTGACTATACGATGTGGCAATTTACCAGCACAGGAAGTGTTAACGGTATCAAAGGCAAGGTGGATTACGACGTGATGTACGTGAATAAACATGCTAAGAAAGCAGGTAACCCTGGTCTTAGTGCTGAATCATCTAATGATATGCTTAAATACACGGGTAACCCACTAACGATTAACGTTAATTTGACTGACAACGGGAAATCGCTGACTCTAAACAATGATTATACGATTTCTTACGTTAATAACATCAATAAGGGGACGGCTTACGCACTTGTAAAGGGAAAAGGTAGTTATATAGGGTATACAGAAGTTATCCCATTTCAGATTGGTGATGAAGACATCCTAAACTCAGCAGACCTCGAGCCTTCAAAGGTCGTAACAAGCGTTAAGGATGGCAAGACGACTGTTAAGTTTACGGCGGCTAAAGGTAGTGTAGACGATTACAGGATTGAGTATAGAAATAGTGATTCAGATGAATGGAAGTCTGTGAATACAGGCGGTAAAACTGAGTATGTAATAGACGGAAAGTTTAAGCAGATCAGGGTATCTGCTGTTGTTGGGAATTACATCTATGGACTAGAAAAGCCAGATAACTCACAGAAATATGAGATAATAGACGGCTCTGTAGAATCTGATGCCAAGCTCGGCGGCCAGTCGCTACTTAACAGCGATAAATTTAAGAAGATTAATAAGGAGGTAAGCGACGATGTCGTTATCTAAGGGGAAGGCTCCGCATAAGAGATATACTCGCAAGCAGAAACTCCTTATAGGACTAATTATATTTATAGTCATCGATGTTGTGCTTTTTGTATTTACAATCACAAGATATAATGGTTACGATCTTATCAATTCTGAAAAGTATGTGGAGTTTAAAATGCCTAAGAGCAATGCTTTAACTGAGCAGGAATGGCAAGCTCTCGTCAAGAACACGAAAGTGATTAAGTATCCGAAAGTTCAGTTATCAAGGGAGATTGAACATATCAAGAGCCAGTATCATAAGCGAATCAAAGAGTATGACATGACGATGACCGAGTATCTAAAGGAAGCTGGTATTACTAAGGCACAGTTCAATAGACAGGTTGAAGAGATGGCAAAGGAAAATGTCAGAGATAAACTGGTTCTTCATGCTATCGCAGAAAAACGAAAAATATCCGTCAGCAATGCAGAGATAGAAAAAGCCAAGAAAGGCATTCTTAAAGAGAAAGGTGTGAATTCTGAGACCGAGTATAAGAAGCTTACT
>NZ_CALHTQ010000198.1 GCF_938039775.1 uncultured Mogibacterium sp.
AACAATCGCTGTAGTTTTCTTATTAGAATTATGCATAAAAAACCTTTCAGAATAATTTTATTTTTTACAGGCTTTATTATACAGATTAAGTGTGAAGATTAGAACAAGAAAAGGTACTATTTCTAATACTAATACCTTTTTGTTATTAAAGATTAAATAAATCTCAGTTTAACGTTGATTATGTATATAATCTTGATATAATAAAGAGAATGCAAAAATGATAACAAAACCCTTGCACCTAGTGTAATTGTTGTGTTATAATTTTCATCGCGTTACTAATAGACGCAACTATATTAACTACAAGGAGGTGCGGCAAATGTCCAGAAAATGTGAAGTTTGCGGTAAGGGTCAGGCTTCGGGAAACGCTGTTTCTCATTCTAACAGACATTCGAAGAGAAAGTGGAATGCTAATATTCAGTCTGTAAGAATTAGCGAGAACGGTACGGTCAGAAAGGCAAACGTTTGCACGAGTTGCCTGAGATCTGGCAAAGTAGACCGTGCCATTTAGTCTATATACCCGAAATCTTGTCTTAAACGGTTCCCCGTTTAAGGCTTTTTTTTATTTCATGATAATAATAACTATAGTTTAATCGCTATTATCAGAAGAATCATATATAATCTTTAAATAATAAGATATGAAATAGAACTGGAGGGTTATATGAAGCTGCTTAATACTTCCGAATATGGGGCAGTCAGGATTAGTAAGCATGTTATAGATAAACTTGTGCTTGATGAATTGCTTAAATATGAAGATGTGGTCTCTCCGTGTAACCAGAATGGGAAACCATTAAAAAGAGGCTTTTTTTCTGGCATAAATGAACTTATTTCTTCCATCGAAGTTCGAGATGCAGATGATGGCATTTATATTGTCTTCTATATTGTAGTGAAATTTGGCGAAAGTATTAATGAGATTAGCAATGCCATTTTTGACAGTATTGAGCGTGATTTTGAAATGTTTTCTCTTGAAAAACCTGTGGAGATAAAGGCGTGTATTAAGGGTGTGCAAGCTGAACACCTGATGAAGAGAGATATTGAAGTAATTAGGACGAACGAATAGATTATGAGATTAATTGACAGTGTAACGACAATCAAGGGTGTCGGTGCTAAAAAGCAAGCAGTACTTGAGGCGATGGGAATCACCACAATTTACGATTTGCTTGAGCATAAGCCATTTAGATATCAGAATAGGTTGAATATAACTCCTTTTATGGATGCACCTGAAGATAAAGATGTTTTGATTGGCGGTATTTTGGTTAATAAAAGGCTTCGTTCTATAGGTAGAGGTCGAACGATGCTTGAATGCGCGCTCCGTGATGAGAGCGGTATATTTCATGCAATTTTTTTTAATATGCCATTCCTCGAAAAGAATTTGAGACTAGGAGCAGATTATACATTATTCGGTAAGATGAAGTGGCGAAATGGAGCCAAGACTATCGTTAATCCGGAGATATCTCTCACTGGTAGTACAAGAGATATTCGCGGAATAATACCCGTATATAGAAGACCTGCAGGTATATCTTCAAATGAACTATCAAAACTGATTCGCACTGTTTCGGAGAAGCTAGATGAGTCATGCGAGTGGATTAGTGAAGAGCTGCTTGAAAAGAATAATCTCGCTCCCGAGGACTATGCATACAAGAATATTCATTTCCCAGAGAGTGGAGCTGCCTACAACAGAGCCAACTTTAGGTTAATCTATGATAAACTACTCGCATTTCAATATTCTGTTTTGCATAACCGCAGATTTCTTGATGAGGAGTGCGGAAATTCAAGAATAAAGCCTGTAGATATGTGCGTGTTCACCGATTCTCTACCTTTTAAGCTTACAGATGGACAGCAGAACGCTATAAGTGACATTGAGCATGATCTAATAAGTGATAGAGCTATGAATAGATTAGTTCAGGGTGATGTTGGCTGCGGAAAAACTGTCGTTGCAGAAGCAGCTATATTTCACGCTATAAGTGCAGGCTGGCAGGCTGCATTTATGGCGCCAACTGAAATCTTAGCTAGACAGCACTTTTCTAAATTGAGTATGGAACTAGGTAAGTTCGGAATGAGGACAGTATTACTTGTTAGTGGACTAAAAGCTGCTGAGAGGAGAGAGATTCTTGAGGATATTAAAAACGGTGATGTTGATGTAGTGGTTGGAACCCATGCTTTAATTCAGGCTGATGTGAAATTTGCAAAACTCGGTCTAGTTATAACTGATGAACAGCATAGATTTGGTGTTAATCAGCGCAAAGTGTTGGCGGAAAAAGCAGAAGTGGTTAATGTTTTAGTAATGTCAGCAACGCCGATTCCTAGAACACTTGCAGCAACAGTTTTTGGTGACATGGATTTCTCTGTTATAAGGAGTAAACCATCAAATCGAAAGGAAATCATCACTAGGTATGCAACTGAAAAATCACGTGAACGTGCATATGCAAATGTTTATAACGAAGTAAAGAATGGTAATAGAGCTTATATCGTAGCACCATCAATTGAGGATAGTGAAGATAGCGACTTAACCTCTGCTGAAGCTCTTTTTGATGAAATTAGAACTAAGTTCAAAGGTTTGAAAGTGGGACTTATTCACGGTAAACTTGATAAGAGTGAAAAAGAGCGAATAATGAATGAATTTGCTTCTGGAGCTATTGAAATACTCGTATCAACAGTAGTAATAGAAGTTGGGATAGACGTACCAGAGGCCACCGTAATTGTGATCGAAAACGCAGAACGATTTGGTTTAGCACAATTGCATCAGCTAAGAGGAAGAGTTGGCAGAAGTGATTTACAGTCATATTGTTATCTAATATGTTATAGTGAGTCTGAAAATGCAATAAGCCGAATGAATGCAATGGTAACTATGAATGATGGATTTCAGATAAGTGAGGAAGATTATAGACTTCGTGGTGCTGGAGACTTGATGGGTACCATGCAACACGGTTATTCAGGCAATAGCTTTTACGACCTATTTGGGTATGATAAAATATTGAAGCTTGCAACTGATGATGCACAACTAATACTGTCTAAGAATATAAGTGATCGTGGAGCGCTCGTAGATATGGATCAGCTTCAATTGCGAACTAACAATATCATGGTTCAAGATAATAGCAATATAATATAGTTGTTAATTATAAAAGGAGATACAGATGAGAATTAATTCCGGTAGATTTAAATACAGAAAGATCGAGGTTCCTGAAACCGCTAGACCTACAACTGAAAAAGTTAGAGAGGCGGTATTCAGCATGCTTACCGGACGTGTGGAGGGAACAACTGTTTTGGACCTATTTGCTGGCTCTGGATCACTAGGTCTTGAGGCGTTATCAAGAGGAGCAGAGCAGTGTGTATTTAATGAGGGCGATAGAAAAAACTATAAAATCCTAAAAAATAACATTGAAAATTGCAAAGCAGAACAAATTTCTTCAACCTACAATAATGATTTTAGAAAGGCTTTAATGCTTGCAAATAGAGAGTTTGACATCATATTTGTTGACCCACCTTACCGTGAAGGGTATTATGGTGAAGTGTTTGAACTCATTGAGGAATATGGGCTTTTGGCTGATGAAGGAGTTATTGTTGTAGAACATTTAAACGATAATTCATTATCTGACTACATTGGAAGCTTTGTTAAAACTAAAGGAAAAAGGTATGGTACGATTGGGATTGACTTCTTTGAAAGAGCTTAAATCCTTGCAAATACAATATCCGTTTGTTAAAATACCCTGGAGAGATGGTGATTAATATGAAGAGAACTGCAATTTATGCGGGTTCATTTGATCCTATTACCAACGGTCACTTGGATATTATTGAACGCGCAGCTAATATGTTTGACAGCTTGACTGTAGGCATAGCCGTTAACAGCTCTAAGACGCCTCTATTCACCTTGGATGAGCGAAAGCATATCGTATCAAAGGTGACGGAACACATTCCTAATGTCGAAATTGATATATTTGATGGACTGCTTGCTGAGTATGTTAATAATCATGATTTCGAAGCAGTTGTGAGAGGGCTTAGAGCCACTACTGATTTTGAATATGAAATTCAGATGGCGCAGATGAATGCTCGCTTGTACACGGGTGGGACAGAGACTGTTTTCTTGATGACAGACCCTCGGTATTCGTTCATTAGTTCATCTCTCATCAAAGAAGTAGTCTCTTATGGTGGCGATGTAAATGGGTTGCTGCCAGACTATGCAAACGAAATGATTAAAACTAAAGTTGATAATCAATAAACTAGGAGGAAATCGTTATGAGCGACGCATCAATTAGAGTTATGACACTACTTGACGATCTTGAGGAAATTTTAGCTAATGCATCTAAAGTTCCTTTTTCAGAGAAGGCAATTGTAGATGGTGATGAGATTAGGAGCATTGTTGATGATATTAGACTCAGTATGCCTAAAGATATCCAGCAGGCAAAGTGGGTTAAGGATGAGCAGGATAGAATTCTTAACGAGGCTAGAGGTGAGTACGATAAAGTAATCATAGCAGCTAAGAAACAGGCCGAGTATCTTGTTGAGAATGATATTATCAAGAAGGAAGCTGAAAAGAGAGCAGATGCTCTAATTTCTGAGGCTGAAAATCATAGCAGATATATTAAGCTTCGTTCTTACGAATACGTAGACAAGCTGCTATTTGATATGCAGAATGACATTGCAAAGGTTGCTACAGAATATATTCAGCCGATGAATGACTATTTCACAGATATGCTTGGAGAGATGAATGGCAGGGTAAATGGCAACCGTCAGGAGATGAAAGCACTTGCGGAGCGCATTCAGGGCGGATCTACGTATAGTGAAGCTCAGCAGACTGATTCGACTGTTGAAGAAAACGAGGAGTAATAATTAACCGATGAAAGTTATGGGAATTGTTGCAGAATACAATCCTCTTCATAATGGACATCTGTATCACATTAATAAGGCGAAGCAAGAAACTGGTGCTAGTGCAGTAATAGTCGCTTTGAGTGGAGATTATGTACAGCGCGGTGAGCTTGCTGCAACTAACAAGTGGGTTAGAGCAGAGTCAGCTATTAAGAATGGAATAGACGTAGTGTTCGAGATACCTACGTATGCGTGTCTCGGCAATGCGTCTGTTTATGCGTCTACGGCAATTAAGTTACTGGCGGCCACTGGAGTAGTAGACGTAATATCATTTGGCAGTGAATCAGGAAGTTTAAAAGAATTAACAGAAGTGGCATGCAATTTATGTGATGAGAAGCTTCCTAAACATATAACCGAACTATCTAGAGAAGGATATAGCTATCCTCGTGCACGTGCACTAGCATACGAGACTTTGTTTGGACCTAAGGCAAATGATATACTTAGTAGGCCAAATGACACGCTTGCCATAGAATACATTAAGGCGCACTCTCAGTTAAGAGAGTCCGGTATAGTGCTTCATACCGTTAAACGTCAGTCGTCTGGATACTCGTCATCTTTCGATAAGAGTATGCGATTTCAAAGCGCTTCAGGACTCAGACAAGCTATTAAGGATGGTTTTGACGTGTCTGGATTTTTGCCTGAAGAATCTCTACAGAGCTTAACATCATCTTCGTTTGCTGACATACCTAGAATCGAAGAAAATCTCTTTAATCTAATTAGGTATGCGGTCATAAATCTATCTCCTGAGGAAATAGATGAGTTTCCTCAAGGCGGAGAAGGAATAGGTGCTAAGCTTATAGACGCTGTGAGCAAGGTTAAATCGCTTGATGAACTGATTATGGCAGCCAAGAGTAAGAGATACACATACACCCGTATTTCGAGACTTTTGATGCAGATTCTGCTGGGTATTAAACGCGATGATTTTGCCAATGGTGAGCCAGGGTATTTGCGGTTGCTAGCTACCAATGAAGTAGGTCGAAAGCTCATTAGGAAAGCAAAAAAAGAAGAACTTAATAGTCTGCCTGTATTGACGAACATCAATCGAGAAGCACAAAACCTACCAATATATGCAAAGAAACAATTGCTTCTTGACATTAGGGCGGCAGATACATACAATATTCTAGCAATGAATGATATGTATGAAGAGTCGGATCGCGTAAAAAGTCCGACATTGCTTTAAATTTCATTGACATGTAGAGGCGCTTCGTATATACTATTAACTTGTAATGCGTGAAACGTAATTCGGATATTTAAGATAATCACATTTGTAAGGAGGTGTCGACAATGGCAGTACCAAAGAGGAAAACATCGAAAGCAAAGACTGCTAGCAGAAAGGCTGCTAACATGAAGATGGGCGCTCCAGGACTTTCAATTTGTCCTCAGTGTCATGAGCCAAAACTTCCACACAGAGTTTGCCCAACATGCGGATTTTATGATGGAAAAGACGTCGTAAATAACGCTGAATAGTTTAGACAAGCCCATGATCCGAGATGTCTCGGGTCTTTTTTCTTTTTTTGCAAATATACGTCACAAATAGTATAATTAAACGACTATAGCTATTTACAAATACATAGAAAAATGGGGAATCATGGCAGAGGAAAAAAAGAAACGTGGTCCTGGTAGACCACCTGGTAGCAAGAATAAATCTAAGAAATCTAAAGCCTCTTCATCTAGCAAGAGGAATAGTAGCTATGCGGAAACTGCTGAGCAAAAGCAGATTCGTGAAATGCAGGAGAAGCGAAATTCAAACAGAAAGCTTATTGATGAGATATGGGGAATTGCCATATTTGCAATAGGTGTTTTTTTGATATTCACGATGAAGAGCAACAGTACTGGTAGTTTTGGGCATGGCATACATAATGTTCTTCGTGGACTTTTTGGTGGAATGTCTTATGTACTGCCGTACTTTTTAATCGTTGTATCTGTAAGCTTGTTCCTACAGAAGTTGCAGCACTTAAACGCTAGAACGGCTTCTTTAACGGCACTCATATATCTCATGATGTGTGCGCTTAACGGATATAGGTTCGTTAATGCAGATAAAGTTAGATTTGGTTTTGGAGATATTTTGCTCTTCTATAGAGATGGTGTGAAGGGGCGTAATGCTGGCGCTGTCGGTATGGAACTTGCGAATATATTAGTAAAGTTCATAGGTAAACCAGGACTAATAATTCTAGGACTAGCTATAATAATAATATCGATTCTTCTAGTAGTTAATACTCCAATTTCTAAGCAAATTCATGCATTTAGAGAGGCTAGAGAAGAAAAGCGCTTAATAAGAGAATTTGAGCGTTCAAGCGATAATGTAAGTGTAACCTCTAACCTTGGAGAGAAGAAGGCTAGCGAAAGTCTATCTGTTTCAGTTAAGCCAGATACAAGTGAACAAGTTGAATTTAATAGACAAGCGCAAGAAAGCATCCCAACAGTATTTACTTCATCTTCTAGTGATGTTATTCATGATGTATCAGAAGACGGTTTTATTGGATATTCAAATGCTCCATTAGAGGA
>NZ_CALHTQ010000199.1 GCF_938039775.1 uncultured Mogibacterium sp.
TCAAAGTCAAGAGTGGCAATTAAAAATACTACAAGATTAATACGAAAAACTTGTAGAAAGGTGGCAGCTAAAGCTAAAAAAGTGGCATTTAAAGCGAAGCGGGTAATAAAAAATATATTTAGACGAAGGAGAAGCCGATAAAATGAAAAAGCTAAAAATTGCAACAATACTTATAATATTCATATCTTTCGGATGGTTTGCATATACAAATTTATACCCTGCTCAAAATCTCAGAAGATACTCTGTTTACTATGCCCACAACATGGAGCATAAGGAGGGAACACATCCAGAGATGGCAATGGCATTAGAGAACATAAAGGCTATACGTACACCAGCGAGTAGAGGAATAGGATATGACTATGATGGACTGGCTAAAGTGTATAACGATGGAAATAAAAAAAATGGTATTGTGCCTTGGATTTGTGCAACTTATGATCAGAAAAATACAGAATATCTTTACATAAGCCCAGATAATAATAGTTATATTTTTAATGCTGATTTTACTCTAAAAATTGTTTATAATCGCGATTCAGCAAATCTGGATCCAGAGAAAAGTGATATCGACGAAGAAGAATTATACAATGAGGTTTATAAAAACTTCGGCTTCCTCGTCGAAGCCAACGTCAATCGCAAGCCTCTAATTAACATGCAGAAAGAGTTCAACAAGAAATACTACAAGCGGTTCAATTAGCTTCGAGGTCGCAACTTCAGCGCCAAAGCCACAGCAACCGAAACTATAACAAAGTATATGCAACATATTACGAGCGCTGTTTGCTCGAAAAACGACTGTGGCAGCAAGTTGATTAGATCACTTTCGTTGGGATTAAGTCGCCAGTAATTATTGGCAAATAGAACCCTATGAAATATCATAAATGCTTTATCAAAATTTACCGCCGCTATTCCGACTACCAACAGGAAGGCGGCATTTGTAATTATGCATGTTGCTACAAATGTTTTGCGGATAGAAACCCATGCAGATTGATGACGGTTACAGTGGGTCATAATATAGATAAGAGATATCAAACATATTAAAGCGGCTATAAGCCTCAAGCGGTAAGCTTTAAGAACGATATTTCGCACATCTTTAAGATGAGCCTTTTCACGCGCATTATAAAACTCCTGCCGAGCTCCATCGGCAGTTACCTCTATATTTAGATTATCCCGGTTACCGCGTAGGTACTCCATCATTTCGTTAAATGCGTATAGGACATTTTTCATATCCATATCGCGATTTAAGTCACCTAGAACTTCGTGATTTTCAAACTGATGTTGATAGTATCCTGGAATGTGATACATAGTCATATCAGTTGCTGTCAGCATTGCGGATACCATGAAGCTCAGTGCGCATATAAATGCCATGATTTTAATCTTCAATTCTGATGCCCCTTTCTATAGAAACTAATCTATCATTACAGGGAGAATTTCACAAGTGAGATGATACATAGTCATAGAAGCGAAGTTATTTAAAAAATGTTTTATATATAAAACACAAAATTACTTTACAATTAAATTAAATGTGATACAATCGATTTATAAACAATTGATTACAAAATTAGATTTAATTTTAGAGGAGGATATTGATATGCAGAAGTATGTATGCGATGTTTGTGGATACGTTTATGACCCAGCAGTTGGTGATCCAGACAACGGAATTGAGCCAGGAACTGCTTTTGAGGATATTCCAGAAGATTGGGCATGCCCACTTTGCGACGTTAGCAAGGATATGTTTTCTGAGACTGACGAATAATTAAATACTCAATATAAACATTTAACCACTAAGGTGCGGTGAGATTTCTCGCCGCATTTTTTAGTTCACGGGATTTTACTCAGCTACTTGTGTACAAATAGCATTAATATAGGCATACTTGCTGTTTGAATTTAGCGTGCTAAAGTGATAGTATAGATTCATATCTTATATTGAGCAAAATCGAGGTATCGAACATGAATAAAGTTGAATCAAGATGGCTACAGAACTTTGTTGACGCGATTCTGTCGCTAGAGACTGAGGAGGAATGCATAAAGTTCTTCGAGGACATTTGTACGATTAAAGAATTTCAGGACCTAGCGCACAGGCTTGAGGTAGCGAGGCTTCTTACAGATGGCAAAGTCTTTAATGAGATCAGCAAACTTACCGGTGCAAGCTCCGCTACGATTACGAGGGTCAACAAATGCCTTATGTACGGAGAGGGTGGGTACAAAACTGTACTGGACAAAAATAATAATTTTGAAGAAAACGGAGATACAGAAGAACAGTAATAGTCATGAGCAGATTTATCAGAGAATTATACAAGGACTTCAAGTCATATACACCAGGCGAGCAGCCCAAGGATAGGAAATATCTCAAGCTCAACACCAACGAGTCGCCGTTCCCACCTGCACCTGCTGTGTACCAAGCGATGCGTGATGCTGACATGGAGCAGATGCGCCTCTATCCAGACCCGACAGGCAGGAAACTCAAGGTCAAGATGGCAGAGTTGTACGAAGTGCAGCCAGAGAATGTGTTTCTGTCAAATGGATCAGACGACATTCTGAACTTCGCTTTCATGGCTTGGAACGACACGAACGACAGTATCGTTATACCCGATGTTACATATAGCTTCTACGAGGTTGTGGCACGTCTCCATGAGATAAATTATGAGATTAAGCCACTACGTGATGACTTGACTCTTGATCTGAAAGGATACATAGGAATAGATAAGAATGTAGTTTTACCTAATCCAAATGCTCCGACTGGAATCGCACTCTCACGTCCCCAGATAGAGGAGCTCGTTAGGTCAAATCCCGATAATGTAGTGATTATAGACGAGGCGTATGCAGGTTTCGGTGCTGAATCGGCAATTCCATTAACTCGCAAATACGACAATCTGCTTGTCGTGCAGACTTTCTCGAAGTCGAGGAGCTTTGCAGGAGGAAGGCTTGGTTTTGCGGTAGGAGATGCAGCCCTAATCGAAGACCTGACCAAGATGCAGTATTCGACAAATCCTTATGCGGTCAACGCTATGTCACTTATTCTGGCAGAGGCGGCAGTTGATGCGGAGGACTACTATCAGGAGAACCTGCACAAAATCATTGAGGCGAGGGACTACGCGGCTGATAAGCTGAAGAATCTAGGCTTCGATGTACTGCCATCTCAGGCAAATTTCCTTTATATGAAGATAGATGGCTTCGGTGGCCGAGAGTTATACGAGAAGCTCAAGGAACGTGGAGTGCTCGTGCGCCACTTTGCTAAACCTAGGATAGACGACTATATCAGGGTGACGATAGGAACCAAGGAGCAGATGGATGAGCTTGTCGAGGTTATAAAGGGAGTTTTGGGGGATAAGTAGCACGAGGAATTCCGATTAATAACAAGTTATAAGATAAGAAAGAGCTAGGTCTGATGACCTAGCTCCAGTATTTTTGCTCCGGTTATTATAGCTAAATGTGAACTGCCCCTACCCCTCATACTTAAAACTATCCATATAGCGCAGCTTGAATAGATTGCGTTCGTGAAGCATGTCGATTCGCTCCTTAGTTTTAGGATCCTCGATTTCTCCAGTTCTGATATAGCGGTCGAGGACTTCGTAAGTGAAGCCGAGCTTATCCTCATCTGTCATTCCGCTAAGACCATCTGAAGGGACCTTCTCAATCAGGACTTCGGGTACTCCGAGTACTCGGCCCATTGCGCGTATTTCGGCAGTTGTAAAAGATGAAATCGGACTAAAGTCACCTGCCGCATCTCCGTATCTAGTTGAGTAGCCGACCCAGTCCTCGGAAAGGTTACAGGTGTTGGCAACCCTGCCATTTCTCGACTGACCGACAGCGTATAGAGTCGCCATTCTGAGGCGAGGAGCTAGATTGATAAGAGAATCCTTGCTTAGTTCGCCAATGGCACACTCTATATCCTTAACTGCACCATTGTAGGCCGCTTCTATATTGATGACATGGCTCTCTATACCGAGGTGGTTAATCAGGAGCAGCGCCATGTCCATATCACTCTGCTCTCCGTTAGGCATCATGATTCCGATTACTCGTTCCTTGCCGAGTGCTTGAACTAGAAGGGCAGCAGTTATCGAGCTGTCCTTACCTCCGCTGATCCCGATTATTGCGTTGCAGCCGGGACCGTTCACCTGAAACCAATCGCTGATCCATTTTACGGTTGCATCAACAGCTTTTTTTGCATCAAAATCCATAATGTCCTCCTATATTCCAAACGGGCGAATCGCCCTCTCAAGTATTCCGTTGCAGTATGCGATTACCATTCCGTAGTTAGCGATTGGGATGCCCTGTGTGTCCGCCTCACCGAGCCTATATTGCATCTCGCGCCTATTCAGCATGCAAGCACCACAGTGAATTATGAGCTTATAACTGTTGAGATCGCGTGGGTACTCGCCACCAGAAGTCCAATCGAATTCTACATCTGGCTGAATCATGCGGACCAGCTTAGGTATCTTGACCGTGCCGATATCGTTGCACTGGCGGTGGTGAGTACAGCCTTCGCTGATGAGGATCCTGTCACCTTTCTCAAGTGTATCGAGTGCACGTGCGCCTTGAATCTGCTGCACTAGGTCGCCCTTCTGTCTTGCAAATATAATCGAAAAAGACGTAAGTGGCATATCAGATGGTATGTCGTTTGCCACTGACTTAAACGCCTGTGAGTCGGTGATTACGATATCTGGAGCTTTGCCGAGAGCAGCGACTGCATGTTTTACCTCAGTCTCTTTGACTACGAGCGCCATTGCCCCTTTATCCAGGATATCTCGAATGACTTGCTGCTGAGGTAGAATCAATCTCCCCTTAGGTGCAGCAGAATCAATCGGAGTGACGAGTAGCACGACATCACCCTTATTGACGATTCCATCCGTTAAACCGATAGGAGAGTCATCCTGCTTTGCACATCTTATAATAGCCTGCTTAAGGTCTTCGATTCCTGAACCGCTGAGTGCATCAGTACAGACAATAGGAACGTCTACTGGTAGGCCGAAACATTCTCTATAAGAAACGGGTGCATTAACACTTTCGCACTTATTGATGACGACAATCGTCGGCATGTTTCTTTTGCGAGCCTCATTTAGAAAATCGTGTGCCATTTTGCCAAAAACATCATCACGTCTACCCGCATCGAGTACGAACAGAGCAAGGTCACACTTTCTAAGGGCTTCATACGATTTATCTACACGTTTCAGACCGAGTTCTCCCACATCGTCAAGTCCTGCCGTATCTACGAACAAGACGGGACCGATAGGTAGCAGCTCCATGCTCTTAGAGACGGGGTCTGTCGTAGTACCTGCAACGTCCGAGGTAAGCACTAAATCCTGCCCGAGAAGCTTATTTACGAGCGAAGATTTGCCGACATTTCGCGGTCCGAATAATCCGATTGTATATCTATTTCCCGAAGGAGTATCATTTAATCCCATTTTCAAGCCCTTTCTTCATGATTTCTATAATTTTACCACATGTCCAAACTGCCCTCAATGGAGGGCGCGTGGTGTGGCGACACCTAGAAAAGTGTTGTATAATCAAAAGGTGAATTTAGGAGGTATACACATGAAAAATGTGAACGTAATAGATATAAAACCGAACACCAACATCACCGACTTCTTTATGATTAAAGCCACTTCGATTAAGGTCGGTTCGAACGGTAAGGAGTATCAGGATGTGATGCTGACCGATGCGACAGGAGACCTATCCGCCAAGAAGTGGGACGTGGATGAGAACAACATCGAATTTCTGAAGTCTCTCAAGGTCGGAGACCTCGTTAAGGTGAGAGGCTCTGTGACTGATTGGAAGGGACAGACTCAGCTGCGCATCAATCAGATTAGGCTTGCAACTGAAGAGGATGATCTAGAGATGAGTGATTTTGTGAAGTCGGCGCCTGAAAAGCCGATAGATATGTATGAATATATTATCGGTGAGATCAACGCTATGCAGGATGAGGATTTCAAGAAGTTATGTCTACATCTATATGAGGGCAATAAAGAGAAACTCATGTACTATCCAGCGGCGATGTCCAACCATCACGCTGAGTACGGCGGTCTGCTCTATCATATCAAGCGGATGATGATGAGTGCTAACAAGCTGTGCGAGGTATACACGAATCTATCCAGAGACCTTCTGGTTGCTGGAGTTGCGATTCATGATATCGAGAAACTTAATGAGATTCTGTCGGACAAGAACGGCATATCGCCAGGCTATTCGTTTAAGGGACAGATGCTAGGACATATCGTGCAGGGAATTACTCTTGTAAATGATCTTTGCAAGGAACTCGGTATCAGCGAAGAAAAGGCGGTACTGCTCGAACATATGATACTCTCTCATCACTACGAACCCGAGTTTGGAAGCCCTAAGAAGCCGCTCTTCCCAGAAGCAGAGATGCTGCACTACTTGGACATTGTCGATGCGAGGATGTTCGATATGGAGGAAGGGCTCAAGGGAGTTTCAGACGGTGAGTTCGGTGACCGGGTGTGGCCGCTAGACAACAGAAGGCTGTATAAGCGTACGTTCTAGTGGAGAACCAAGATAAATGCTGCATGCTGCTGAAACCACAGCCTGCACGAATTGGGGCATAGTAACAACTAATGGCAATGACAGAAACCAAGATCGGCAAGATCACGCAAGTAATCTACAATAATGAATCCAACGGTTTTGCGATATGCCTCTTTGAGACGGAGGACGAGCAGTTCAAAATCTCTGGGATGTTCCATGCGATAAATCCAGAGATAACGTACAAGCTGGAGGGGAGCTTCAAGATTCACCCGCGTTATGGTGAGCAGTTTAACGTGTCTGCGTATGAGGAACAGCTACCTGATGATGCGGAAGGCATAAGGGTGTTTCTCGCATCAGGAGCTATAAGAGGAATCGGTCCTAATATGGCCAAGAGAATTGTCGATAAGTTCGGCAAGGAGTCGCTGGATGTAATCGAGGAGAATCCAGAGGAGCTGCTATCCATAAATGGTCTAGGACCTAAGACAGTCGAGAAAATCGCAAAGTCATACAAGGAGTCGCGTGAATTTACCAAGATTTCACTTGGTCTCGGAGAGTATGGAATTCAGCCAGCGCAGGCAGTTAAGATATACAAGCTATATGGGGATAAGTCGCTTGAGGTAGTAGCGGAGAATCCCTATACATTAGTCGAAGACATATACGGTATCAGTTTTAATAAGGCGGATGAGATTGCGAGCAGAATCGGAATAGAGGCTGAGAGCGAGTTCCGAATCAAGAGCGGCATCAAGTATGCACTGTCGGTATTTTCGAATAGCGGCAGCACTTATGTACCGAAGGATATTTTGCTTGAGAGCGCAATAAAGCTACTTGACATCTCGAGTGAGTTAATCGAGGAAAACCTTACGACGCTAGCCTTTAGTGGAGAGATAGAGCTTGATTCACTTGACGGTGTTCCAGTCGTGTATCAGCATTTCTACTTTCAGGCTGAGCAGAGCGTGACGTATCATATCAAAAGAATCATGAACGGATATATGCCGCCACTCGCTGCTGACCCGGATAATCTCATTAACGCCGCAGAAGCGGATGAGAGAATTCAGCTATCTGGTGATCAGAGAAGGGCGATTCGCGCTGCGCTGACCAACAAGATTACGATTATCACTGGAGGGCCTGGAACTGGTAAGACGACGATCATCAATCTCATCGTAAAGATTTTCAAGCAAATGGGTATATCGGTAGCACTTGCTGCTCCGACAGGCCGTGCGGCTAAGCGTATAACCGAGACCTCTGGCGTGGAGGCGATGACTATACATAGGCTTCTTGAGTACGTGTACTCGGAGGATGAGAATGAGATGGAATTTGGCAGAAATGCAGAAAATCCACTCGAGGAGGATTCCTTCATAGTGGATGAGGCATCGATGATTGACCTAATGCTGATGGATGGATTTCTGAGTGCCCTTGAGGACGATAGTAGGCTGATAATAGTTGGCGATGCTGACCAGCTACCGTCTGTTGGGGCAGGCAACGTGCTACTAGACATGATTAACAGTGATTATGTTCCGACTATTAGGCTCGAGGAGATATTTAGGCAGGCGAGTGAGAGTCGCATCGTTGTGAATGCCCATTCTATTAACAGTGGCGAATACCCTGAATCTGGCGGTAGAGATAGCGATTTCTTCTTTATGCACAGAAGAGGCGAAGAAGAAATCAGAGAGACGATTGAAGAACTTGTGACTGGAAGACTTGAAAGCTACTACGACTTCGTAAAAGGAAACGGGGATATTCAGGTGCTTACGCCGACCAGAAAAGGCGGGCTTGGAACTGCGAGTCTTAACGAGATGCTGCAGAGCATAATTAATCCTGCCTCGGAAGAGCTAAATGAAAGGAAGTTTGGCTCCAAGGTTTTCCGTGAGGGTGACAAGGTCATGCAAATCAGAAACAACTACCAGATGGAATGGCAACAGCTCGGAAGACAGAGTGGACGCGGTATATTCAACGGTGACATGGGCGTAATCAACACCATAGACAACGATAATGCCAAGATGGTGGTGGATTTTGACGGCAGATTTGTGACCTACGATAGCGAGGAACTCGATGAGCTTGAGCTTGCATATGCGGTAACTGTTCACAAAAGTCAGGGCTGTGAATTTCCTGTAGTAATTATGCCGATATCAGGATTTCCACCGATGCTAGCGACTAGAAACCTTTTATACACAGCAATTACTAGGGGCAAGAAGCTAGTAATACTAGTTGGTTCAGAGGAGCGTATGCATAGAATGATTGACAATAATAGAATAGATGAGCGCTACACAGGGCTTGAGGCGAGGCTTAGAGAAGTCGATATGGGCGGGATTTTGTAAAGCGGAATAAGAATGAAAAAATTGAATATTTATACCAAATAGGTATATGAAATGGTATTTTATACTGTGCTATACTGTGCATATATGCCATAAGTGCGTGCTTTCACGTAAGTCGCTATATCCGTCGAGTTACTTACAAGGAGACAAGAGGATGAATTACGATAGAAGAAATGAAATTAATTTTTACAAAAAACTATCAATTATTTTAGGAACAATACTGGCTATTATAGTGGTGGGTTGGGGAGTGACATTCTATTTTGACCAATGGAACCTGCATGGAGTTAGTAATATGCCAAATTTCGACTTTTCAAAGAAAAGGACTTTGGAATTGGTCGGAAAGGTTGAGGGAAAGAACGTTTACAAGTATGGAGTTAGTGAAATGTCCTATCAGACATTTAGTGCTAAAAAAATCACCGCTAAAGAGTATTATGAGCAAAGCTGGGTAACTGTTGATATGTTGACTGCCAGCGGATTAGAGACTTCAAGAGAGGGATATAGAACTTATCAGTATGATTGCTACTATATATTGCTTACAGATAAGGCTGTTGTATTTTGTAGCAATGATGCACCGATTGAAGAGGTTGTACAAGCACTTGGAAAGTAAAACTCTGATTGCGACATATATAAATCTGTGCTGAAGGGAATATCTCCTGCGATATCATGAACTTGATTCATTTATCACAGGAGGTTTTTATTGATAGATACTTTGTTAGGACTCATATATCCGCGCTCACTATATTGTATTTGCTGTGGGAGACTAATCGACGCATCAGTCCCATACAACTTGTGCAAGTCTTGTTCAGACAATATATGCTGGGCGAATGTGCGTACATGCGACAAGTGTGGTAAGTTACTCGGAGAGCATAACCCACTCTCCACTTGTTATAACTGCAGAGAGCACGGCCATTCATTTGATCGAGGATACACGTGCACCGAGTACGGATTGTACGAGAAGGAGATTATTTTTAGCCTTAAGTATAAGCGGCAGACGTATATTGCACCGATAATAGCAGAGATTATGTACGACAGACTTGAAGCTACAGGTATAGAGGAATATCCGGATATCATAATCCCTGTTCCCATGCATGTGACAAAGGAGCGAAAACGAGGGTTTAATCAAGCGGCACTTATCGCCAAAGAGCTGGCAAGGCTTATGGGGATAGAGTATAGAGCTGATGTTGTGATGCGGTGCAAGAGTACTGGGGTTATGAAGAGGCTTTCTCCAGAGGAAAGACTTAACAATGTGAGGTCGGCGTTTGAGGTATACGAAGGGATAAGGCGAAAAATTTTCGGGAAAAATATATTCATTATCGATGACATTTACACGACTGGTGCGACAGTTGACTCAATCGCTAGGATACTCAAGGCGGCAGGAGTTAGCCGTGTTGACGTTGTGACATTTGCGGCGGGAGCGGACATGGTCAAGGAATGTGTATAAATATATAATACAGATGTTACTAATATGATATGATAAATTGATGGACAATAGCTCTACTCTATCTTGCATTGGATAGAAACAAATTATTATTCGATAAATAGAAATATATTGGAGAAGAATGAAGAAAGCATTAGTAATCCTTTTAAAAATAATAATCTTTTTTATTGGATGGGCTATTATTGCAGGAATAATTGAAATCCCAAACGATAATCCTTCCGTATGGAGGTTTTATGCTGAGTTGATTCCGTGAGTAGTTATGGTTGTTTTTACGGTAGTATTCCTCAAATTTGAGAAAAATGAAGTCAAAATACCAATCCAAGAGAAAATGCCGGAAAGGGAACATTAGTTGGTATAATATCGGGAATTATATGGATCGCTTTTTCAGCGGGTATCCTGCTTGGGACAAAGCAATTGCTGATTATAGGAGAGACAGATGTATCTATGGCTTGGCTTTGGATATCGTCTGCGTTCATTAACGTTATCATGCAAGAATTGCTAGTTCACGGTTATATCTATCAACTTCTTAAAACTAGATACAATTTGAAACTTGCGGTTATAATTACTACTGCAATATTTACCTTCTTGCATGGAGGAGCTTTTGAAGCAGGTTCTGTGGCGGTTATCAATGTAATTACAATGTATTTGTTTACTACTGCAATATATGAGACGGAAAATACAATTCTAGCTCCAATTATGGCTCATACAATATGGAATATAGTGGGTGCAATCTTTTGAGGTTGCGTTAGCTTATCTGAGGATTATCCTAGCATGTTGTTAATGAAACCAATGAATGAATCAGTGATATCGGGTGGAGCGTATATGGCGGAAGGTAGCATTATTGTGCTTGCAGTTAATACTATTCTTATGTTTTTCTTCCCTTGGATATTTCAAAAAACAGATCTGCCTTTATGGTATGCGTATTCCACTTATTTAGTCTTCCTGACTTCTTCTCTTTTGGGTTATTTTATCAATTACAGGCAGATTATTCTATCTGCTGATCAAAAACAATATAAGATAACGTATATAACCAAAGGTCTGACTTTTCTGACACTTACTATCCAGATCATTCTACTCTATTTTTCTATTGGGGGATATAAAGGCTGGTTGTTGGTAGAATTGGTATTCGCCTTTGCAACAGCATTTCTTCTGGAATATTCTGTCCGAAAAACTTATCCTTGGCTCAAAACCTCCTGTTATGTCGGGAAAAGAGTATATAAGGAGTATGGAGAAATCCTGACAAAGATCAAGCAGCTCTTTTTCCACAAGGTTGCGGGCTATGTGCTCAATCAGACCTCGCCTATAATCATCTATGCTTATACCACCTTAACGCTCGTTGCTATCTATGGCAACTATATGCTTATAGTAGCAGGGGTAATTTCCCTTTTGGTCGCAATTTTCAGTGGTATCATACCAACTTTAGGAAATCTCATTGCCGAAGGAAAAAGAAAATCGATTCTAAAAATTTTCGGAGAGTATTTTGCCTGCCGAATGCTTATCGCCGGAATTGCGACCTACTGTTTATGGATCGGAGGAAACGGTTTTATGGTCTTGTGGATGGG
>NZ_CALHTQ010000200.1 GCF_938039775.1 uncultured Mogibacterium sp.
TATAGATAAGATATTTATAGCGGAAATTATCTTATTCATTATCATTATTATATACAAAACGAATAAAGAACAAATAAAGGGATTAATAAAAAGAACTTTTGTTAGCAAGATAGATGATTGAAGAGAATAAGACAATACATAGACTTAAGTTGTATAAAATCTGTTGAAAAAATAAGATGCAATTCTGAAAGTATAAAAACTAATATTTAATACTCAATATAGATGTTCAAAACATAATTGATGTAAGGCTTAGGGCAGCTAGTATATTCAGGGCTATTTTGACTAATTCACTCATAATAGGTATAATATTATGATAAATTTTACGTGTTGTGCGCAAAATTAGAATGACTAATATACATGATGACTTCAAGGAAAGCAGGCATGATTATGGATATTAACAGCAAACTGAATTTTGACAAAGCATCTCTTATTAAGACATGCATACTTATAATTTGTGATTTAGTAGCGATTGAGGTTGCATCGTTTCTGGCGCTCTTTATAAGATTTGATTTCTCGCTAGATGAACCGATGGGCTCGTACTGGGAGATGTTTAAGGGGCATCGATTTGTCGTAATGGCCCTCGGTATTGTCATATTTGCAGTTTGCCATATGTATTCTAGCCTTTGGTCGTATGTAGGCATAAGAGACATGATCAATGTGCTCGTCGCTACTATCCTATATACGCTAATGGTTACAACGATATTTGCTTTCTTTGAACAGCAGAACTACGGGATGCCGAGAAGCTTTTATTTGCTTTCCGGTGGATTTTTATTTGCGATAACTTTTTTTGTCAGATTCATTGCTAGAGCGGCGAGAGAACTTAAAGGTATTGGAAATAGTCGTGGACAGGCCAAGAGAGCAATGATTATAGGTGCTGGTGCAGCTGGTGCGGGCCTCATCAAGGAAATCAAAGCAAACCCTAGCCTTAGAAAGCAAATCATCTGCCTAGTTGACGATGATGAGTCCAAGATTGGCAAGAGAATGAATGGCGTGCGAATCGCAGGCACGACGAGGGATATCGAGGCGCTCGCACAGAGATATTCCATTAATCAGATACTTCTTGCGATGCCATCCGCATCAGGAGAAGAAAAGAAGAGAATACTTGATATATGCAAACAGACTGGCTGTGAGCTGATGATTGTTCCGGGAATATACCAGATTATTCGTGGAGATGTTAGTGTATCACAGCTCAAGCACGTAGATGTAAACGACCTCCTAGGACGAGATCCTATTGAAGTCGATATAGATGGAATCATGGAGTACGTATCCGACAAGGTTGTTATGGTTACAGGCGCTGGTGGTTCTATCGGAAGCGAGCTCTGTAGGCAGATTGCTAGCCACAATCCGAAGCAGCTGGTTATGCTTGATATTTATGAAAATACTACATATGAAATCCAGAATGAGCTTAAGAGAGAGTTCCCTGAGCTCAATCTTGTCGTGCTTATAGCATCTGTAAGAAATACAAAGAGGATCGACCACATCTTCGAGATGTACAGGCCTGAGATTGTGTATCATGCGGCGGCACATAAGCATGTTCCGCTTATGGAGGCTAGTCCTAATGAAGCTATTAAGAATAACGTTCTCGGCACATGGAAGATGGTGCTCGCTTCGGATAAATGGAATGTCAAGAAGTTTGTACTTATCTCAACGGACAAGGCTGTAAATCCAACCAATATAATGGGAGCATCTAAGCGCCTATGCGAGATGATTATTCAGACATATAACAATAGATCGAATACGGAGTTTGTTGCAGTTAGATTCGGAAATGTACTCGGAAGCCATGGAAGTGTAATTCCTCTATTTAGACGACAGATAGCAGAAGGTGGACCTGTTACGGTTACACACCCTGATATCATTAGATATTTCATGACTATTCCAGAGGCTGTTTCGCTTGTGCTACAGGCAGGAGCTTTTGCTAAGGGTGGAGAGATATTCGTTCTCGATATGGGCAAGCCAGTCAAGATTGATGATCTTGCTAGGAATCTCATCCTTTTATCTGGCCTCAAACCAGGAATCGATATTGAGATTAAATATGTAGGACTAAGACCGGGAGAGAAGCTGTTCGAAGAACTCCTGATGGATGAAGAAGGCCTTCAGGATACGGCCAACAAGATGATTCACATTGGACATCCTATCAATATAGACGAGGAGAAGTTCATTAGCGAGCTCCAAGAGCTCAAGGGATATGTGGAAGCAGAACCTGATGATATTAAGAGATATATCAAAAACATAGTCCCTACATATACTCCTAAAAACTAGGGTGTATAATTACATGTTGTAAAAAATGCTAGGAGGCATATCGCAGATGAAAGTACCATTTTCACCACCGGACATTTCGGAATTAGAGATTAATAGAGTTGTAGAAGTTCTCAAATCTGGCTGGATTACAACTGGTCCAGAGGTTAAGGAGTTCGAGAGAAGAATTGCAGAGTATATCGGTGTTGACAAGGCTGTTGCGCTTTCTTCTGCTACTGCATCACTAGAGGCTGCTCTACATGTGCTCGGAGTCGGTGAAGGAGATGAGGTCATCGTTCCAGCATATACATATACAGCTTCGGCAAGCCCTGTGGTTCACAAGGGTGCGAAGCTCGTTATTATCGACTCAGCCCCAGAAACTTTTGAGATGGACTACGATAAGGTTGCTGAGGCAATTAACGAGAATACGAAGGCTGTTGTTCCAGTTGACCTCGGTGGCATGGTATGTGATTACGACCGATTATTTGAAATTGTAGAAGCGAAGAAGGGTATGTTTAAGCCTGCAAATAAGCTTCAGAAAGCGCTGGGCAGAGTTGCTGTAATTTCCGATGGTGCACATGCCTTCGGATCCGTAAAGAATGGCGTAAAAGCGGGAGCAATTGCTGACTTTACATCATTTTCTTTCCACGCAGTAAAGAATCTCACTACCGCTGAAGGAGGTGCTCTTTCGTGGAAGACTATTGAGGGTGTGGATAACGAAGAGCTCTATCATGAGCTGCAGCTGTACTCTCTACACGGGCAGTCCAAGGATGCGCTATCAAAAAACAAAGCGGGAGCATGGGAATATGATGTAGTATACCCAGCATATAAGTGCAACATGACAAATATAAATGCGGCTATTGGAATCGCTCAGCTTGAGAGATATGATGGGCTCCTCGAGAGACGTAGAGTTCTCAATGAGAGATACCAGGAAGCTCTCGAGAAGCTTGGAATCAAGGTGATGCATCATTACACAGATGAGATGACCTCGACAGGTCACCTATACCTGGTTAGAATCCCAGGAGCTTCTGTGGAGGACAGAAACACCGTGATTCAAGATATGGCAGAGTGTGAAATTGCGTGCAATGTTCACTACAAGCCACTTCCTATGATGACTGCATACAAGAATCTTGGATTCGATATCGCGGACTATCCAAACGCTTATCACCAGTACGAGAACCTGATTTCATTACCTATATTCTCGACAATGACTGATGAGCAGAATGAATACGTTATAGAGAATTTCGTTGATATACTTAAGAAGAGAGGGCTTATTAAGTAGATGGTTTTGTGCAAGTGGAATGACTTACCAGAGCACATGAGATGCGATGAAGTAAAAGAATATTACGACATCCTTAACTCGAGAAAGGGCTCGCTAATAGCAAAGAGAATATTTGATTTCGTCATTTCACTGCTGATGACTATCGTAATCTCGCCGATACTTCTTATCTTAATCATATTGATAAAGGTAGATGATCCAGGTCCGGCATTTTTCAGGCAGGTAAGGGTGACGACTAACGGTAGAGAGTTTAGAATTTTTAAGTTCAGAACGATGGTAGTAAATGCGGAGAAGCTCGGAGCGCAGGTTACTAAGGAGAATGATCCTAGAGTTACCAAGATTGGACACAAACTTAGAAAATATAGACTAGATGAGCTTCCGCAACTGTTAAATGTAATAACTGGTGATATGTCTTTTGTCGGCACGAGACCAGAGGTTCCTAGATATGTGGACTGCTACTCCAAAGAGATGCTTGCAACATTGCTGCTACCAGCTGGTGTAACGTCAGAGGCGAGCATCACATACAAGGACGAGAACGAACTGATCGGAAACGCAGAGAATCCTGATGAAGTATACGTTGAAAAAGTTTTACCAGAGAAGATGAAATACAACCTTGATGCTCTTAGGAACTTTAGTTTCCTAGGAGAAATCAAAACCATGCTTAAGACGGTTGGCGCCGTTATTAAATAAGTAGGATCAATATACGTAGTACAATCGCTGCAACTACCAAAGTGAGCGCATTGGAGGATAGTTTGAAGATATTACTGATTAATCATTATGCTGGTTCGCCAGAGATGGGAATGGAATTCAGACCATATTATCTATCTCGTGAGTGGATCAAGCAGGGACATGAAGTCACGATTATAGCTGGCGGATATTCACATCTAAGAAAGTCAAACCCTAGTGTTTCGAAGAATCTTGAAGAGAGGATGATTGACGGTATTCGCTATGTGTGGATTAAGACCGCTTCATATAATCGCAATGGTTTAGCACGTGCATTCAGCATGTTCGAGTTCAGCAGAAAGCTATTTTCAAATGCAGAATATATATCAGAGCGCTACCAGCCAGATGCAGTAATCGCATCTTCAACTTATCCACTAGATACTTACGGTGCGGACAAGATTGCAAAACTCTCTGGCGCCAAATATATTCATGAGGTTCACGACATGTGGCCTTCTACACTATACGAGCTTGGCGGCATGTCGAAGAGCAATCCGTTTGTAAAGCTTATGCAGCGTGCGGAAGATTTCGCGTACAGACACTGCGACCAGGTAGTTTCACTACTTGATCACTCCAAAGAATATATGGTTCAGCATGGTCTTGCTGAAGAAAAGTTTAATTGTATTACTAATGGTGTAATCAAAGAAGAATGGGAAAATCCGGCACCGATTCCTGAAGAGCATAGCCAGATTCTAAACAAGATGAAGGATGAAGGAAAGTTCATAGTCGGCTATTTTGGTGGTCACTCCATATCCAATAACCTGGATATGCTACTTTCAGTTGCGAAGAAAATTACTGATAAAAACGTATGCTTCGTACTAGTCGGTGATGGCAGCTACAAGGATAGACTGATGCAGAGTGCGAAGGAGCAGGACCTAGATAACGTAGTGTTCCTTCCAGCAATAGATAAGAGTGCAATTCCTAATCTTATTACTTATTTTGATATAGTTACTATCTTTGCGGCGAATACGAAGCTATATAGGTTCGGTATTTGCATGAACAAGATGTTCGATGCAATGATGGGCGGTAAACCGCTACTTATGTCGGTGACGACACCTGAGACAATAGTTGAAAAAGCGAATGCTGGTATAGTTACGAAAGCTGGAGATATAGACGGATACATTGAAGCAGTCGAAAAGCTTAAAATCATGCCAGCAGATAAACTTAGTAATATGGGACGTCTAGGACATGAATTAGTGTCAAGTGAGTGCACATATGACATACTAGCGACCAAATTCGCAAGAATCATGGAGAAAACTGGCAAGAGAATTTTACTTATCAACCATTATGCAGGTTCTCCTGAGATGGGAATGGAGTTTAGACCCTACTATATATCGAGAGAACTCGTTAAGAAAGGTCACGAAGTAACTATTATTGCGGGTAGTTTTTCACACCTTAGAAAGACGAACCCAGATATAACTGAAAATTTTACAGAGCAGGAAATCGATGGAATAAAGTATGTGTGGATTAAGACTGATGAGTATGATAGCAACGGTGTTGCCAGAGCCTTCAGTATGTATCACTTCTGCAAGGCTCTCAAGGCGAATAAAAAGAAAATTGTTGAGCGATATAAGCCGGATGTAGTTATCTCATCATCAACTTATCCGCTGGATTCATACCCGGCATATCGTATTGCGAAGCTTGCTGGAGCTAAGTACATCCACGAGGTTCACGATATGTGGCCGCTGACACTTTACGAAGCAGGTGGAATGAGCAAGAAGAATCCGTTCGTAATCGCTATGCAGTTTGCGGAGGATCATGCATATAAGAAATCTGATATCGTAGTTTCTCTACTCCCTCATGCCAAGGAATACATGGTTGAACACGGTATGAAGGCTGACCACTTCAGGTATATACCTAATGGAGTTGTGATAAATGAGTGGGACGCAACAAGAGAAATCCCCGACGAGCACAGTACGGCATTTAAGAAGCTAAAGGCAGAAGGCAAATTCGTTATCGGATACTTCGGAAGCCACGAACTATCGTATGGACTTCATAATCTGCTCGATGTTACGAAGCAGCTGAGCAATGAAAATGTTCATTTGGTTATGGTTGGAAAAGGAAAGCTCAAAGACGAACTTATCAGCTATGCGGAACAGAATGGAATTAACAACGTGACATTCTTACCTCCAGTAGAAAAAGGAATAATCCCCGCGGTAATCGATAACTTTGATGCAATATTCATCGGAACTATTGAGTCGCCACTCTACAGATTTGGAATCTGCATGAATAAGATGTTTGACTCCATGATGGCGGCAAAGCCAATAGTTATGGCGATAACAACACCATCCACGCCTGTAAGCGAATCTGGATGCGGAATCATCACTAAATCATGTGATAACGATGCCATAAAGGCTGCGATTAGGAAGATTCAGTCGATGAGTGACGAAGAGCGAAAACAGATGGGAATGCTTGGGCGTGACGCAGTACTGAGCAAGTATACGTATGAAAATATTGCAAGCGAATTTGAAAAAGTGTTTGAATAGAAGGAGTGCATGTGATGAAGATAGTAACCGTAATTGGTGCAAGACCACAGTTTATTAAGGCGGCTGCAGTTTCTCGTAAGCTGGAACAATTCTGCGAAGAGATAATCGTTCACACAGGCCAGCATTATGATGCGAATATGTCGGAGCTTTTCTTTGAAGAGTTACACATTCCGAAGCCAAAGTATAACCTGGGCGTGGGTTCAGGGTCCCATGCAAGGCAGACAGCAGAGATGCTTATCGGAATTGAAGATATCTTGATTGAGGAGAATCCTGACTATCTGATGGTATACGGGGATACTAATTCCACGGTTGCTGGAGCGCTTGCAGCATCCAAGATTCATATCCCGGTAATTCACGTGGAGGCGGGGCTAAGATCGTTCAATATGGCGATGCCTGAGGAGCAAAATAGAATACTTACAGACCATATCTCGAGCCTGCTTTTCTGCTCGACAGATGCGTCCATTGAAAATCTAGAGAATGAGGGAATCAAAAAGGGCGTCCACAAAATCGGTGACGTAATGTGTGACGCAGTTCTTTACTATTCGCAGGAGATAGACAAGAAGGCTCGCAGTCAGTACTTTGCAGACCTTAACTATATCTTCGGTGAGCGTGGTGAGATTGATAATTGGTATCTGTCCACAGTTCACAGAGCTGAGAATACCGATACACCAGAAAAGGTGCGTAAGATTCTCAAGACTTTTGAGAAGTTTGATGCACCGGTTATCCTACCAGCTCATCCTAGGACGAGAAAGATGATAGAACAGGTCAACAAGGAAGAGAATCTCCAGAATACAATTTGTGTGGAGCCTATAGGTTACCTTGAAATGCTGTATTTTACAAAGAATGCGGTTAAGGTAGTGACTGACTCCGGTGGTCTGCAGAAGGAAGCGTACATACTCGACACTCCATGCGTAACTTTGCGTGAGCAGACTGAGTGGGTGGAGACATTGAACGGAAATCATAATGTGCTCGCTCATATCGATGAGGCGGACATACTTGATAAAGTTAACAATACCGTTATTTCTAAGGAAAAAGAAAACTACTATGGTGCGGGAGATGCCGCAGACAAGCTTGTAAGGGTAATCGTAAAGGAGGCTTAAAATGAGCGAATATTTTGTACACGAAAGTAGCTACGTAGATGACAATGTAGAGATAGGAAAAGGAACAAAGATTTGGCACTTCTGCCACGTTCAGCCTGGCGCTAATATAGGCGAGAATTGTTCGCTTGGACAGAATGTAAACATTGCTAACAACGTACAAATTGGCGACAGAGTAAAGATTCAGAATAACGTATCGGTTTACGAAGGCGTTACGCTCGAAGATGGTGTATTTTGCGGACCATCATGCGTATTTACAAATGACCTTACACCAAGAGCTCGCTACCCAAAGGGCTCTGAGAACTACGGGAAGACGCTCGTCAAAGAGGGCGCATCTATCGGCGCTAACGCAACAATCGTGTGCGGACACACCGTTGGGAAGTGCTCAATGGTTGCAGCAGGAGCGGTTGTTACAAAGGATGTACCAGACTTTACGCTAGTTGCCGGGGTACCAGCTAAACCAATTGGAAAGCTAGATGAGTATGGAAATATTATAGAAAAGTTCTAAATATAGGGTGGAAGTTGTAGCAAATGAAAGATGTATGTGGGGTGCTTAATGGATAAAAAGATATCAATAAAAGAGCTTTTATCAATTATTAAGGATAACAAGAAGATGATTGGGATAGTTGTAATAATCTCAGCCGTTTTTGTTGGGGGTTTTAGAGTTTACTCAGATCACCGCGAACAGCGAAAGGCTGCGGATATAAACACAAAAATCTCCTCGACCTATAAAAAGGAACTCGAAGAGTACAACAAAGACAATCAATTGTTGACAGACACTATTCAAACACTTGATAACGAGAAAAAGTCAGCATTGAAAATAATTGGTGAAAATCCAATTATGAAGGTTGATGCATTTTCATCCGAGAGCATAAGAGTTAAAATCACTGCATCAAATAAGACTAGCTATAATGCTGTTGAGAATGTTCTTTTAACTGCTGATAGTGAGACTATATTTGGAAAGTCAAACAGTGTACTTGAAAGATACAAATGGGATATAGTTCAGATTCCAGATATGAATTCAATTACTATTAATGAAAGCGGTGCTAGTGGCGCTGTATCAGAAGGACTTTTCGTTGGGAATATATATGTATACTCTATCAAGGGACATAAAGCAAAAGATGTGGCAAACAATGTAATCAGGTTTCTCGAGTCTGAGAGAAGTAACCGCCTACAGGGAGTGGACTTCTCTGTAGTATCGGTTACATCTGGGGAGGCGGCAAAACAGGCTTTATATAACAAACAAAAAATTTATCGAACAAATATTGAAAATTTGAAATATGAAAGCGATAAAATAAATGAGGCCATGCGATCTCTGCAGGTACCATCCCAAAATACTGCTACAAATACAGGTTATATTAAGAGAAGTATGAAATCTGGATTCATAGGTGGTTTTTTTGGAGCATTTGTAGCAACTATGTTTGCAGTATATAGCTATATAAGAAAGCAAAGGATAAATTTTGCAAACAATATTGAAAGAGACTATGGGATATCAGCACTAGGTGTAATTTCAAAGAGCGTACCCACAGACGTTCTGGTTGCAGATATTAAGCAGTTAGATACTGAAAATGAAGGGATTGGATTTGTAGCAATCAATTCTGACAAGAGCTACTTAGAAAATATAGCTGAACTGATAGAAAAAATTGCTTCAAAATCAGAATATATTGGCTGTATAGTCGATGATGTTGAGGCTATTAATAAAATTGCAAACTTTAAGAACTTTGTACTTATCACATCTGATGATGGAACAGATATAAATGAGAATGCTAAAATAACCATCAATAAGCTAAGTCGATTGGATAAGAAAATCCTAGGTTGCATTAATGTTGAGTAAAAAAAATATGACGGATCTATTTAGTGGAAAAAAAATGAAAATTCTGGCAATTTCCATAATTCTGCTAAAAATTTCCTTGGATTATAAATACTATACATGGTTAGCGCCATTACAGCTAAATGTTTACACGAGGGACTTCAACTTGCTCAAATACATAAATGGTATTGCATGGTTGGTGATTATTTTTATTACGATAAATCATAAGTGTAGAAGTGTATCTACATTCTTACTAACATTAGTATATGTAATGCAAATTGTACCAATAACTACTATTTATGCCATGGGAAACAAGGAAGCGGCCTGCTATAACGGAATTTGCTTTTGCTTCTACCTGACCATTTTTATAGTAAACAATATTAACTTTTCTATAGGAGATCGACTATTAGAACCGAGCACGAAGTATTCACGTATAATAGAGCTTGCGATGGTCGCAATGTGCTTTTTGATTTTTGCATACATTGTGAAAAAAAATGGAGTTCCGACATTTACCGCACTAAACATTTACAAGGTTTATGAGCTTAGAGAATCAGGTTCATTTAGTTTAGGAACTTATCCAGGATACGTTCTATCATGGGTTACTAATGTAATAATTCCGTTCTTTGCGACAAAGTGTATACTTGAGAAAAAGTTTGCCAAAGCAGCGATATTTGTCGCTATGATTTTCGTTATATATCTCTACGATGGACATAAAACGAATTTATTTATTTCAATAGTTGTAGTTATTGTGGCATTTTGGCTGAAAAGAAAAGAGTCTTATACAGAAATAATTTCGTGCCTTTGCTTAGGCATTTCTGCACTTGCAATAATTTCATCGTTAAATATTCCTGGAAACAATGTAATATTGGAGGTGTTTTCGCTATTTGGACGTAGAGTGATGCTGCTTTCTGCGCAAAATAAATTTGCTTATTTTGATTATTTTAGCAAGAATCCAAAGATGGGCTTAGGCGGACTGTTCCCCACTTGGTTTTTGCATTTTGATGCCCGATATGTGGACATTGATTACACACGTACAATTTCAGGGATATATTATGGGACTCCAGAATCAGTATCAAATACAGGTTATTTTGCAGAATGTCACGCAAGATTTGGTTTTTTTGGATATATTCTAGAGGGAGTATTATTTGCGGCGATATTAAAGCTTTTAGATGTAGCACAGAATAATATAGGATATGCACTTCTTACAGGAACTTCACTCTGCGTTTTTTTAGGATTAAATGATGCATTCCTACTTAACTCAATTGTACTTGGGCCAATGATGTTTTTAATCTTTATTGCATTATTCTATAAAAACAAGTGTATTAAGGATGAAATACTAAATAACCATGGAACAGCATGTAGTAACATGCATCTAAAGTAGTATTTGGAATATAGAGATGAAGAAATACATTTTACAGATAAAAGAATCAGCAATAGCAAAAAATATAGCTACTCTGGTTTCTGGAAACATAATCGGGTATGCAATCAATACGTTTTTGCTGTTGTTCATAATTAGAGTATATTCCCCTGCAGAGATTGGCACCTATGATTTAATAGTATCGGATGGAGCAATTATCACAACTGTAGTGGGTCTAGGACTTGTGATGGCAATTCTGATTCCGAAGGATGATAGAACAGCCAAGATACTATGTCAGATAGTTAGTGTTTTTAGCATAATAAGTATGATAATAGGAAGTATCGTGCTGATTGCAATATCAGGTAGATTCAAATTATTTTCATTAAACTTCAACTATAGTTTGGCATGCATACTGCTCGCGATATACTCATATTTCTTCATCCAGCAGCAGCTTTTCTACGCATATGTAAACAGAAAAGGGCTATATCGAGTACTGTTTTGGAATCCAATAATAATGGCTGCCTCTAATTCAGTAATATCTCTTGTTTTGGGATTAATGGGATGGAGTTCGCCAGGATACCTTATCGGAACCATTTGTTCACTCATGCTCAGTATTTTGCTGATGATGAAAAACGCAAACCCGTATAATGAAAGATTCTCTATTTCAGAACTCAAGGGAACACTTTCTATTTATAAAGAATTTCCGCTAGTGCAAATGCCTGCTAATGTCGTATCTGTTTCATCTCAACAGATACCTATTCAGTATCTCGGAAATGTCTTTAGCAAGGCAACGCTAGGGGGCTTTACGATGGCGAATAGAATTCTAAGCATTCCAATTGCTTTGATTTCAACGCAGATAAGTAAAGTGTATCAGCGTGAGCTAGCAATTAGGAATGGTAGAGGTGAGCGTGTGGGGGACTTTGCGCTCGATTTACTAAGAAAAAATTACTTTTTAGCCTTCATACCAATTTTTGTGTTGGTTGTCTTTGGAGAGCCTGTCGTTGGAATAGCTCTCGGTAACAAATGGCGTGTATCTGCTATATACATGACAATACTAGGTGCTGACTATCTACTTAAATACTGTACAAGCTGCATAAGCGGAACATTTGTTATTGTCAATAGACCTAGGATGTCATTGTTACTATCAATCCTAACGCTTGCAATAAATGTAATGTGTTTTGTAATTGTGGGGCGCCTTGGGTATGGCATATTTAAAACCATTATTTTCTATGCCGTATCTGACGGAGTGATTAACTTGCTTAATATCTTTCTTTGTATGAAAGTCATAAATACAGATTATAAGAAATTGATGCGATTTCTCTTTATTGAAATGTTGGGGTCAATTTCAGTAATGTACATAATTTATATACTTATTGACAAAATATTTTATTACTAGATGAAGGAGATAGAGATGAAAGAGATTAAATATTGTACTAGATGTGTAATGAATAACGAGGCTGATCCACATATCACCTTTGATGAAGATGGAGTATGTAACTACTGCACGGAAGCATTGACGCATATTAATACAGATGTGTATTTCCCTAATGAAGAGGGTGAGAAGAGATTAAAGGAGATGATCGATAAAATCAAATCCGAAAATGCCGGAAAAAAATATGACTGTATAATGGGTATATCAGGAGGTCTTGATTCAGCATACCTAGCATATTTAGGCTATAAATGGGGGCTTCGTATATTAGCAGTGCATATCGATGATGGGTATGATACAGAGATTTCTAAGGAAAATATAAAGAAACTTTGTGAAGCTGCGAATATCGAAATGCGCACAATCACGCCTGATGCGGAGCAGTTTAATGATCTAACATTAGCTTACATGAAAGCCGGAGTTCCTGATGTTGCCGTTCCACAAGATAACATCCTCTTCGCATTTCTGTACGATACAGTAGAAAAAGAAGGCATAAAATATTTCCTTTCAGGTGGCAACTTTGCTCTTGAATGTGTTCTTCAGAAAGGAAATGGCTATAGCGCAATGGATGTTACAAACATCAAGGATATCCATAAGAGATTTGGAACAAAGGGCATAGACAAGCTAAAATTTATAACTTCGTATAAGAAATATATGAGAATAAAGAAGGGAAGCGTGGTCACGCTTAGACCCCTTGACTTAATAGACTATAATAGAGAACGTGCGTTTAAGGAGTTAGCAGATTTTTGTGACTTTAAATACTATGGAAGCAAGCATCTTGAAAATATCCTAACAGCATTTATTCAACTTTACTGGCTGCCAAAGAAGTTTGGTGTAGATAAGAGATCTTCACACCTTTCTAGCATGATTGTTTCGGGGCAGATGACTAGAGAAGAAGCGATGGCAGAGCTTCAGATGCCAGCCTATGATGAAGATATGATGAATGAATATATAAGTATTATCAAAGAAAATTTGGGACTATCTGACGAAGCTTTTGACGAGATTATGAAGAGTCCTACTCATCAGCATACAGAGTATAAGACTGAAAAATTCGCACCTTTTATTCGCAAAATACTAAGGTAGTGACTTACTTTAACAACAGAGGATTTTGATGAAATTATTAAAGATTTGTTGCAGTAAATGGGTAAATGAGAGCAGGGATTACAGAGAACTGTCTGTATATCAAGAGGAAGGAGCTGAAATAGCTGTCCTAGCAAAAGGAGATGTTGGTGATAAGCCAGCAAAAGACACCGTTGAAGGCTTCCAAGTATTTAGATATACAACAAAACCACTTGGTGAAAAAATGCCGGGACCAATTAATAAAGTGATTAGTTTGGTTCAATGGGCGAGCTTTGCAAGAAAGCAGCACCCAGATATTATTTCTGGGCATGACCTACTAGCGCTGACGATTGGCTGGCTATCAACGTTTTTTACAAAAAAAAAGCCGAAGCTAATTTATGATTCGCATGAATTTGAAATTGGAAGAAATGCGGACAGATCTGGAGTTTTGAAATGGCTGATACTACATTGGGAGCACTTCATGATTAAAAGAAGTGCGTTGACTGTTGTGGTTAACGATAGCATTGCGGATGAAATAGCAAAGTTATACAAATTAAAAGAAAGACCTGCAGTCGTTAGAAATATCCCTATGGGATTTGATATTAACAAGAAAGAGTGTGAGAGGGTCAGAGAACGGCTACTAGAGAAACTAGGTGTTGAAAAACTTTTGATTTACCATGGGCTAGTATGCAAAGGAAGAGGTGTAGAGGCAACTATAGGCGCTATGCCGAAACTTGAGAATGTTGGATTGCTAGTGGTCGGAAATCCTGACTCAACTGAATATTTAGACGAACTTCGAAAGATGAGCAGAGATCTCAATGTTGACAGTCGGGTAGAATTTCATGAGGCAGTTCCTCACGAAGAACTCTGGAAGTTTGTTGGGGCAGCTGATGTGGGGATCGTTATGATTTCTCCAGTTTCAAAGAGCTATTACTATGCACTTCCCAATAAACTGTTTGAATGTATTCAATCTGGAATTCCAGTTGTAGGTTCAGATCTACCAGAAATTAAGAGAATTGTTAATGGATATAAGGTCGGAACTATTGCAAAACCGGATGATTCAGATAGTATTGCGTCGGCAGTAAAAGAACTTGTTATTAATAAATCGCTGTATGATGAAGTTAAATCCAATGTGGAAAAATCTAAAGAAATATTGTGCTGGGAAAGTGAAAAAAAAGCTTTATCAAAGGCGTTCAATGAAATTTCACATGAACTTTAAAATGTATGCACACATTGGAAATATTGACATTGTAGGCTATTATTATATATAATAATTCGAATTAGTTTAACCAATTCTATATATAAAATCGGTTAGTTTTCTTGCTAGTCGTTAAATTAGTAAAAGCATAAAAGAAAGGTATAAAGGTATCATTAATGGGCATGAAGGAACGTTTACTCGAGAAAATCGCAAAGCGCGACATTACTGTAGGAGTTGTAGGCCTAGGATACGTAGGTCTTCCACTTGCTGTCGAGAAGGCTAAGGCGGGCTTTAAGACCATCGGCTTCGACGTACAGGAAGAGAAAGTTAAGATGGTTAACGAGGGACACAACTATATAGGAGACGTTGTAAACGAAGACCTCAAAGAGCTCGTAGAGAGCGGTATGATGAAGGCGACATCGGACTTCTCATTCGTAAAGGATGTTGACTTCATTGCTATCTGTGTGCCTACTCCTCTTGATAAGCATCAGGAGCCAGACATAAGCTATGTAAAGTCCTCCACAGAGGCTATTTCAAAGCACCTATCTAATGACACAATGGTTGTTCTCGAGTCTACAACTTACCCAGGAACTACTGAGGAGCTGCTGCTTCCTATTCTAGAAGAGGGTTCTGGACTAAAGTGCGGAGAGGACTTCTACCTCGGATTCTCGCCGGAGCGTGTTGACCCAGGTAACGTGATTTACAAGACTAAGAACACTCCGAAGGTTGTTGGTGCTGTTGGCAAAGACGCAACAGAAGTAATTTCTGCGATGTATAGAGAAGTTCTCGAGGGAGAGATTTATGAAGTATCTTCACCAGCTATAGCTGAGATGGAGAAGATTCTGGAGAATACATATAGAAATATCAACATCGGTCTTGTTAACGAGCTTGCAATGCTCTGCAACAAGATGGAGATTTCACTGTGGGAAGTAATCGAGGCTGCAAAGACCAAGCCATACGGATTTCAGGCATTCTACCCAGGACCTGGACTAGGCGGACACTGCATCCCTCTAGACCCATATTACCTAACATGGAAGGCAAGAGAGTTTGGTTTCCACACATCGATGATTGAGAGCTCAATGATTATTAACGATAAAATGCCTGAGTATACAGTAGATAGAGCTGCATCGGTTCTAAATAACCATAAGAAGGCTCTCAACGGATCGAAGGTTCTCGTTCTAGGCGTTGCTTACAAGAATAACATCGATGACTACAGAGAGAGCCCTGCGCTCAACGTAATTGACATTCTTAAGGAGAGAGGTGCAGATACTGATTTCTACGATCCATGGATTCCAAAGTATAAGAGACATGGCGAGTGGCATGAAGGCATCGGTGAGATTAATGCTGATGTAATCAAGGGATACGACCTTGTCCTCGTTGCAACAGCACATGATGCATACGACTATGAGATGATTAGAGAGAATGCAGTTGCAATATTCGATACTCGTAACGCATTCAAGGACGTAAAGGAAAGAGATAACATTTCTCTCCTATAAGCCCGGCAAAATATAAACACTATAGTAATTAAAATTCCGGAGGACATTTAAATGAAATATGCATTGATTGGATGCGGTAGAATCGCAACAAATCACGTGACTGCTGCAGTAAATAATAATCTAGAGATAGTTGCGGTGTGCGATATCGTGCCAGAGAAGATGGAAGAGATTCTTGCAAAGCACAACTTGGCTGATGATAAATCAATCAAGAGATATACCGACTATAAGCAGATGCTCGAAGAGAACGAACTTGAGCTTGTCAGCATCGCGACAGAAAGTGGAAAGCATGCAGCAATTGCACTAGATGCAATCGATGCGGGAGTTAGCGTAATTATTGAAAAGCCTATGGCTATGAATATTGCTGACGCTGAAGAGATTATCAAGAGAGCTGACGAGAAGAATGTAAAGGTTTCAGCTTGTCACCAGAATAGATTTAACGTAGCTATTCAGGAAGTGAGAAAGGCTATAGAGGGAGATCGTTTCGGAAAGCTTTCCCATGCATCTATCAATGTTCGATGGAATAGAAACAAAGGATATTACGACCAAGCTCCTTGGAGAGGAACCTGGGAAGAAGATGGTGGCTGCCTGATGAACCAGTGCATCCACGGAATAGACCTTCTCAGATGGATGATGGGAGATGAGGTAGTGGAAGTTTATGGAGCAACTAGACAGCAGTTCCATGATTATCTAGAGGCTGAAGATGTTGGAGTTGCTGTAGTTAAGTTCAAGAACGGCGCAATCGGAACTATTGAGGGAACTACTAACGTATACCCTCAGAATCTCGAAGAGACACTGTATCTATTTGGAGAAAACGGAACAGTAAAGGTTGGCGGTAAATCCACCAACACGATTGACGTGTGGGATTTCAAAGATGAGACCGCTGAAGACCAGAAGAACAAGGGGCTCGAAGAAGAGACGAGCAATGTATATGGAAATGGTCATACAAGTCTATTTGCCGATGTAATAGAAGCGATTAAGGAAGACAGAACACCTTATGTAGATGGAGTTGCTGGAAGAAACGCACTTGAGATGGTTCTCGCTATATATAAGAGTCAGAAGGAAGGTGTGCCGGTGAGACTTCCATTGACAGATTTTGCAAGCACTGATATGCGAGGCGAATTCAAGTAGAAGCGGAGGGATATAATGGAATTTAGAGATCTTAAGAAGCAGTATGCTGCACTCAAAAATGACATAGATCGTAACATCGATGAAGTAATCGCTAGCAGTAGATTTATCGGCGGAAGCAAGGTTTCCGAGCTTGAAGAAAAGTTAGCTGCGTATGTAGGTGTAAAGCACTGCGTAACTTGTGCCAATGGAACCGATGCTCTTGAGCTTGCACTCATGGCGTGGGGAATTGGAGAAGGGGATGCTGTATTCGTTCCTGACTTTACGTTTTTCTCATCCGGAGAGGTTGTCTCAATCTTAGGAGCAACACCGGTTTTTGTTGATGTAGATGAAGATACTTTCAATATGAATCCTGATTCACTAGAACAGGCAATAACTGCAGTATCTACGGCTGGTGAACTCAAGCCTAGCGTAGTCGTGCCAGTTGATTTATTCGGACTACCTGCTAACTTCACAGAGATTAGAAAAATCGCTGATAAGCATGGTCTAAAGATTCTAGAAGATGGAGCACAGGGTTTCGGAGGTGAGATTGAAGGCAAGAAAGCGTGCAGTTTCGGAGATATCTCAACTACTTCCTTCTTCCCAGCAAAACCACTCGGATGCTACGGAGATGGGGGAGCGATATTTACAAACGATGATGAAGCAGCTGAGCTCATCAGATCATACTGCGTGCACGGCAAGGGCAAAATGAAGTACGATAACGTACGTATCGGTATGAATTCTAGGCTTGACTCGATTCAGGCGGGAATCCTGCTCCCTAAGCTATCTGCATTTGCAGAATATGAAGTTGCAGACGTTAACAATGCTGCAGCTAAGTACACAGAACTTCTAAAGGGCATTGTAGCTACACCAGTGATTCCTAACGGATTCCTTAGCAGCTGGGCACAGTACACCATCAAGCTTGAGAACAGAGAGCAGAGGGATGCATTGCAGGCACACCTCAAGGAGAAATCAATTCCGTCTATGATTTACTATCCTAAGCAGATGCATAATCAAGAGGCATTTTGCGATGAGAATAATTACGGAATCGACTACTCTGTTACTAACAAGCTGTGTGATACAGTTCTGTCACTACCAATTCACCCATATATCTCAGATGAGGATGTGGAGGAAGTTGTATCAGTAATTAAGGAGTTTTTAGGAAAGTAAGAGCAATGAAAATAATCGTTTCACATGATGTGGATCATCTATACAGAAGCGACCATTACAAAGACTTGATTTACCCTAAGTTGTGGGTGAGGGAGACTTTATCGTTCTTAAAGCATGATATAACTTTTTCTCAGTGGTGGAGAAGACTACTTGGGATATTCGCAAGAGAGAGAAATTATATTGAAGAATTGATGAAGTATGATGAAGGTAATGGTGTGCCTTCATCATTCTATTTTGGTATGGATAATGCGCTTGGTATGTCGTATAAATACACCAAGGCAATTCCGTATATTAAAAAACTTCAAAGCCATGGCTTTGATACGGGGATACACGGAGTATCTTTTGATGATGAAGAGAAAATGCATGCAGAATTTGAAAGGTTCAGAAATGCTGTTGGTATGGCACCTCATGGAATACGAATGCATTACGTGAGATATGATGAAAATACCTTTGAGAAGCTAAGTCGTTGTGGATATGTATATGACACCACCGAATTTGTGAAAAGTGAAGGAACCTGCTTGAAAGCTCCGTATAAAGTAGGTGAGATGTGGGAGTTCCCACTTAGCTTGATGGATGGCTATTTACCTAAGAGACCAGAAGGGAAAAAGGAAGAGTCGCTTCGCTTGCTTAAAGATGCAGAGGATAAAGGACTGCCGTATTTCTCGATATTGTTTCACGACTATCAGTTTTGTAGTGGGTATGCTTATGAAAGAGATTGGTATATCTGGTTTATAAAATATTTAAAAGAGCAGGGATATACATTTATTTCATATCTTGATGCGGTGAAAGAGCTGGAGGAAATTAATTCTAATGAAGACAACGAATGTTGATATTACAACAAAATATGCTAATTCAATTTTCGAACAGCCGTGGTATCTTGAGACAGTTACAAGTGGGAAATGGACTGAAATAAAAGTAGAAGAAAAAGGAGAAGTTGTCGCTAGATGGGCAGTACCTTACGATAATAACAAGATTGTTATGCCAGGGGAAACACAAACCCTGGGTATTTGGTTTGCACCAGGAACGAAGGCTAGCAAACAACAAAAATACATAGAAGAACTAGTAAAATCATTGCCAAAGAGCTCAAGCATAGACCTTATGCTCGATCCAGGCAATGACTACTTTCTCCCATTTAGGTGGCTAGGGTTTAAGGTTAGCCCGAGAATAACTTATAGGTTTGCTGATGTTTCTGATATAGAAGCAATAAGGGCCAAATACGATAAGACAGTTCGTAAAAATATAAAAAGTGCAAGAAATAAAGTGGAAATCATTGAAGAAGATAACATAGATAATTTACATGCTTTGCTTGTGAAAACATTTGAACATCAAGGCAGAAGTTGTCCACACAAGAAAGAATTTATAAATTCAATTTTTGAAGTATGTAGTGCCCATGATGGTGCTAAAGTTATTACAGCTAAGGACAAGGATGGCAATGTACACGCTTCTTCAATGTTTGTTTATGACGAAAAGACCTGCTATTATCTAATTGCAGGAGCAGACCCGGCATTTAGAGCTAGCGGAGCACCGACATTAGTTCTTGATTATGGCATAGAGTTTGCATCGAAAAACTCAAAATCGTTTGATTTTGAAGGTTCGATGATAGAAGGTATTGAAAATTTCTTTAGGAGATTTGGCGCAGACAGAGTGCTATATTATCAAATTGAGAAAAAAGGATTTATAGGGGAACTTAAGAGTCTGCTTAAGCCAAGAATAAAAAAACTGCTGGGATATAAAAATTAGGAGAATCTAATGCAAAAGGTTTGCCATGTAACGAGTGTACACGAGGCACTTGATGATAGAATTTACTATAAAGAATGCCTTTCTTTATCAGGAGAAGGATATAAAGTTTTCTTGGTTGCACCTGGGGAATCGTTCGAGAAAGATGGAATACAAATTATTGGGTGTGGTGAACAACCAGAAAGTCGATACAAAAGGATTTCTCAGTTTTGCAAGACAGTATTTCAAAAAGCTGTTGATGTTGATGCTGATATATATCACTTTCATGACCCAGAGATGCTTAAGTATGCGGTAAAGCTATCAAAGCTGAACAAGGTTGTTATATTTGATAGTCATGAGGATGTACCGGCACAGATTTTGGATAAACCATGGCTTCCTAAATTTTCAAGAAAGTTTGTTTCTAAATCATACAGCAGACTAGAGACAAAGTACGTACAGCAGCTGTCTGGAGTAATAGCGGCAACTGAGTATATTCAAGATAAATTTAAGAATAGAGCAAAATATACAGAGACGATAAAGAACTACCCTAAGCTAGACGAAATAAAAAAGGGTGAACTTGAATTTTCAAAAAGAAACAAGACTGCTTGCTATGCAGGTGGAATCTCTCGTATCAGGGGCGAAAACATTATGGTGAAAGCGCTGGATTCTATGGATGGATACACTTTAAAGCTTGCTGGAAACTGCGAGGATGAAACCATAAAAAACTCAAAACCCAACAATGTCGAATATTTGGGTATGCTAAGCCGTGAAGGGGTAAATGACCTCTATGCTTCAAGTAGAGTAGGAATTTGTATACTGCTACCGACAGCAAATTATATCAACTCTCTTCCAATAAAAATTTTCGAATACATGGCAGCAGGATTACCGATTATAGCATCCGATTTTCCGATTTGGAGAGAAATAATTAGTGAAGCAAATTCAGGTATACTAGTAGAGCCAGAAGATATTTCAGCAATCCAGACTGCGATTAAATATTATATAGATAATCCAGATGAAGCTCAAGAAACGGGCGAGAGAGGGAGTCGAATTGCTAGAGAAAAGTACAACTGGAGTGTTGAGGGGCAAAAACTTATAGAGTTTTATAAAAAGTTGCTTGCATAGAGTATAATAACTATATTCTGTAACGAGGAGAAAATGATTATGGATGTAAAGTCAAAAAAGAAAAAAAGATTGATGTTGGCTGCTTCAAGACTGTGGGGGCTCATTTATCTAATTTCAGCGTTAGTATTTGAAGCTACTTTGCTAGTAACAGATTTTTTACCAAAAAAATGGTTACTGATTATACTTCTATGCATCTTTGCTATAAGCACGGTAATTTTTGTTCAGCTTTTTTTCAGAAACATAAAAAGAAAATCAAGAATTATAGCAGTAATAATCAGCATACTTCTTTCCGTTACATTTGGAATAACTTCGGTGTATGCAGCTAAGACAGCAAGTTTTTTGAATAAAATTTCAAAGGCTGAAGATTCTGGAAATGATAAAATTGCAGAAAAACCATTTACAGTGCTTATAAGTGGAATGGATACCACTGGCAAAATTGATGGAGAGGCAAGAAGTGATGTTAATATGCTTGTTACAGTTGATCCGAAGAAGCATAAAATTTTGCTGACATCGATTCCGCGAGACTATCTGGTTAAGCTTCCTTCAAAAAATAATGCAGAGGATAAGCTTACTCACAGTGGACTATATGGAATAGATGAAACAACTGGAGCAATTGAAAAGCTACTAGACATTAAGATCGACTACTATGTAAAGGTCAACTACAATACTGTCGTGCAGTTTATTAATGCTATAGGTGGAATATATATTAATTCAGATTATGAATTTACTACCTACATAGACCATTACCGTATTAACAAGGGAACAAATTTCCTTAAAGGCGAACAGGCACTTGCATTTGCAAGAGAGAGACAGGCATTTAAGAATGGGGACAATCAGCGTGTTATGAATCAGCAGATTGTACTTAAGGGGATTTTCCATAGATTCACGCAGTCACCAGAGATAATAGCGAAATATACGAAGATTCTTGATAGAATTGCTCCGTATATGGAGACGGACATGGCTCCAGCTGAGATTAAAGCGCTTGTCAAACTCGAGCTCAAGGACCACAAGGAGTGGAAGATTGAAAACAATGCGGTAGAAGGGGCAGGAGATTCAACAAGAACTGTGTATTCAAGTGGCTCGACTCCGGTATACGTTATGACCCCAGATAAAGCGAGCATCAAGAAGGCTCATGACATGATAAAGAACTTCATTAACCCGCCAAAGAAATCAAAAAAGAGCCAGAAGTCGACAGACCAAAGTGAGGAAGAGACTGAGTACAATGAATAGTAATATGGAGATGCAGGGACTCCTTTAAAAGCCTAAAGGTTAAATCGAGGCATCATCTGTTCAGTGATGATACCTCGATTTTTACGAAAGGAACACTATGATTAAGAATATTCTAGAGTTATTAGAGCATCAGTCAGCTACAATGGGAGATAGCACAGTTCTTGCATGCGGAGATAGTATAATAACATATAGTCAGTTGCGAGATACTGCAAGAACAATCGCAGCTTGCCTAAATAACACGACTAGACAAAAGAATAAGCCGATTGCGGTTCTTATTGATAGGAATATAGAATCAATAGTTTCTTTTTTTGGCATACTTTATAGTGGGAATTTTTACGTCCCAATAGATTCAGCAATGCCGGAAGAACGTCAAGAAAAGATATTAAATGCACTAGGAACTGAGATAATCATTAACACGACCAAAACTTTAGCAGAAGAGCTATGTAACAGACTTGGCATTACAGTTCTTGATTATCACACCATAATTAAGAATTCTATATCTGACGATGAAAACAAGGTTATAGATGAAATTCTTGATGGATCCATAGATACTGATCCTGTATACTCAATGTTTACCTCAGGATCAACAGGAGTTCCTAAAGGTGTTTTAGTTAGCCATAGATCGCTTATTGATTTAGTTAGTCAATTCTATGATACATTTAAATTCGATGAAACTTGTACCTTTGGTAATCAGGCTCCTTTCGATTTTGATGTGTCGGTGAAAGACATATATTGCACAATAATATCAGGTGGCAAACTGGTCGTAATTCCTAAAGAACTGTTTACAATGCCTACCAAGCTGATTGATTATATAAACTCAAAAGGAATTAACACATTTATTTGGGCGGTATCTGGAATCAGAATATTATCTGATTTTAATGTATTTGATGATTACAAGGCGTTTGACCACAAGATTAAGTATGTGATGTTCTCAGGAGAGGTAATGCCACCTAAGACCATACGCTATTGGACAAAATATGTTCCAGAAGCAACATATGTAAATCTATATGGTCCGACCGAAATAACCTGTAACTGCACATATCATATTGTAGATAAGGATGATATGAGTGACACGCCAATTCCTATTGGAAAGCCTTTCAAAAATACTCGAATTATGCTGCTAGACGAAAACAACAAACCGATTGAAGAAAAAAATAAAGAGGGCGAGTTGTGTGTTGAAGGAAGCAGTTTGGCATTAGGCTACTGGAATAATCCTGAACAAACGGCAAAGGCATTTGCATTTAGGACAGATATCAGCGAGTATCCTTGCCGGATATATAAAACTGGAGATATTGCAGCATTTAATGATGCAGGTGAATTAGTGTTTAAATCACGAAAAGATTTTCAGATTAAGCACATGGGACACCGAATTGAACTCGGAGAAATAGAAGCGGCAATTAATGCACTGCCATTTATCAAGATTTGCTGCTGCATATTTAAAAAAGATATCAACAAGATAATTTGTTACTATCAGGGAGACTGTGAGAACCAACGTGAAATCGTAAAACCGCTAGCTAAAGCTTTGCCTAAATATATGTGGCCAAATCGCTACGTAAAGCTAGATATTATGCCGGTGAATTCTCATGCGAAGATAGATCGCAAGAAACTAGAGTTACTATAATATTTAAAATAAAATGGAGGTACGACAATGGAAGAACTAAGAACAATTCTAGAAGAGATACGCCCTGACGTTGACTTTGATGTAGAAAAAGAATTGATAGATGGGAAGGTCTTAGATTCATTTGATATCATAGCAATTGTAAGTGAGTTGAATCAGAACTATGATTTAAGAATTAATGTTAACGATTTATTACCAGAAAACTTCAATTCCATTGAAGCAATTTGGGAGCTAGTACAGAAACTAAAGACCGTATAGCTGGAGGGGAACTTGTCCTTAATTTCTTTAGAATTTGGAGCGCTGTTTGCTATATTCATATTACTATACTTTATAGTACCTAGAAAAATGCAAATAGCGCTTTTGCTTGCGTTTAGCGTATTCTTTTCTATTGCATCAGATGGAGCATTGTTTTTATTCATGCTCTTTACCATCATCAGCACGTATGCTGGTGCGAAGCTTATGATGCGCCGAAATGAAGCACTCAGTGTTCAACTAGCAGATATATCCGATGAATTGCGAGATAATCGAAAATCAGCACGCGATGATGCGGAAAGATATAATAAAAGAGTATTACATATAGTCCTCTTTGCAAATTTCTGTTTGTGGGCGGTAATAAAATACACAAACTTTTCGATTGAAACTGTAAACATGATAACAGGCGCAGACTTCCCTTTGCAGCATTTTGTGATGCCGCTAGGAATGTCGTTCTACACATTTCAATCGATGGGCTATTTGACTGACGTATATAGACACAAGTATGAGGCAGAAAGCAGCTTCATAAAGGTAGCAACATTTATAACCTTTTTTCCTCATATTGTACAAGGTCCGTTTAGCCGATTTGATCAATTAGGGAAAACTCTGTTTCGTGAAAATAAATTTTCATACGATAACCTATGCAAAGGGGCAAGACGCATCCTATGGGGACTCGTAAAAAAGCTACTCATTGCTGATAAGCTAGGAATAGCTGTAAATGTCTACTTTTTAGATGTTCAGGGATACAAAGGTGCGTATTTATGGATAGCATCTGTTTTATACGGAATGCAACTCTATGCAGATTTCTCAGGATATATGGATATGGTGTGTGGTGGCGCTAAAATAATGGGTATAGAAGTAGCTGAAAACTTCGAAAGACCATTTCTCGCCAAATCGGTGGAAGAGTACTGGAGGCGTTGGCATATAACACTGGGAACATGGTTTAGAGACTATGTATTTTATCCAATCTCAATGGGTCCATCGGCACAGAAACTTGGACGCAAATCAAGGAAAAAGTTTGGACCAAGAATGGGTAAGCTTGTACCGAGTTATCTGGCGTTGATTTTTGTCTGGTCAATCACAGGTATTTGGCATGGAGCTGCATGGAAGTATGTAATTTGGGGATTAGCTAATCTTTTTATAATTGTATTCAGTATGCAGATGGAAACAATTTATAAGAAGTGCAGAAAGGCCTGCGGTGCAGACAGATATCCGCGCATATGGGGATTTTTTCAAGTTTTCAGGACATTCTGGCTAATTAATTTCCTTAGAGTTATGTCAAATTGTAAGGACTTTATGGAAAGCCTTACCTATTATGGTAATTTATTTAGAGGCTGGGGGACAACGCATATAGATGGGATTTCATCATTCTTCCCATCTATGAGCAGAATCGATATCATAATCGCTAGCTTTTTCTCATTAATTTTTGTATTTGTCGATTTAATGCAGGAATATGATAAATGGGATGAGTTTACAGAGAGAGTGCCTGGCGTAGTACGTAGCATCATATATGCAGGTTTGATATTTGCACTATTTATGTATGCTGGTGGCAATAATGATTTAACAAATGGGTTTTTGTATGCAGTATTCTAAACATAAAAAAAGAATAATAAATCTAATAGTGTTAATTGTAGCACTAACTGCTATGTTACATATCTCGGGTGAAGCATTAGAACCAGTATCCTATTCAACATATTTCAACCACGATCTTGAAGTAATTGACGGTAAAAACAAGAGTTACGACGTAATATTTGTCGGAGCCTCGAGAGTGTATCGTTCATTTGTACCAACTGTGTTTGAAAAGGAAAATGGATATGAGCAAGTGCTTAATGCAGGCTCATCATCGCAATCCCTTGCGGGCAGCTATTATGAAACAAAAGATTTAATTGAAAGATATCATCCTAAAACTATAGTGCTAGGGGTAACTTTTGATGAAATAGTAGAGTATAAACAAATTATTCAAGGTGACTTAATAGTTTATGATAGACTGACAAACTGTCGGAACAAGGCAAGCTTTTTAATTACTACCTTCAAAGGGGTGGATTTACTCTATGGAATCAAAGCTTACAGATATAGAAGCTCGTTCAACAAAGAATCAATAAAGGAAAACTATCATAAAAAGAAGTCTCTGCTAGCTAGTAACTATGCACCTGAAGTGGTAAATGACGAATACTATGCGGATAAAGGGTTTGTATTTAGTAATAAGTCGTTCCAATCAGGAAATGTACCGATTATGGGAAATGATAGCTTTAGTAAGAAAAAGCTAGATAGGAATAAAATTGCTTATCTCGATAAGATAGTTAGGATGTGTAAAAAGAATGACGTACATCTAATACTTGTTTCGGGGCCTACAACTGTAATGAGAATATACAACACAAAAGGATATCAAGAGGCAACAGCCTTCTATAATAAATATGCTAAAGAAAAAGGTCTAAAATATTACAATCTGAATTTATTACGAAATAGATTAACTTTACTGCCAGATGAACTAATGCACGACTATAACCATGTCAATGGAAAAGGCGCGGAGGTAACGAGTCGTGTATTTGCAGAGATTCTAAATAAAGAAGAAGCTGGTGAAAACACAGACTCGTATTTCTTTAACAATACAGATGAACTGAAAAAACAAATAAATTACGTTGTTGCTGTGCAAGGGAAAATCCAAAAGAAAAAAGGCCATAAATATATTTCGATAAGTAGCTTGCAAAACTCTGATATAGTGCCAGAATACAAGGTTTTACTCTTAAAGGATGATGGTAACACGGAAATTCTATACGATTATTCAACTGTAAAAAAGTTTGATATCAGTGGTATTAAAGGAAAGGTTATCGTATACGCCAGAGCAAAGGGAAGTGGAAAAGCATATGATGCGTTTCAAGAATATAACATTGATAAAATATAAGTTGTATATTAAGTATTAATAATATATAACTAGTGTATCTCAAAAAGTGAAAGGAGGATGCAGATGGCGAGAAGGATTAGAATATTGTTACTCTTAGGTGTGATGTTTATATTCAGCATCGTCTTCGTTAATGCTGATGAAAGTGGGGATCCTGGAGAAAATCCTGCAAATAGTGTTGTGACAGAAAATGCTATTCAGGATCATAATGAACAGAAGCAAGATAATGGGACGCAGATTACAATTATAGAAACGGAGACTGCTTCCAGAAATCATACTAATGCACAAGCAACACCGCATAGTGCTCAAAGATCACCTATATATAACTCATGGGTTAATGAAAATGGTAATCGCTACTATGCAGATGGCAACGGTAACTATGTAAGAGGTATATATGAAATAGATGGTGTTATTTATTTCTTTGACCCGAATACCGGTGCATTAAAGAGAGAGGCTGGATGGAGAACTTGGGGGAATGGTAGATACTTTACAAACGGCGAAGGAATTGCATATAGAAGCAGATTTATAACATTTGGAGTACCTAAATTTTATATGGGGTCAGATGGTGCGGTGAAGACAGGCATTTATTCAACCCATGATGGACATTTGTACAATGCAGATGATTATACTGGTGAAGTAATTCAGGTTGCACACTGGATAGAGAAATATGGTAAAAGATACTTTTCGAATTCTGCTGGAGAGCTGTATAAGAATCAGTTTATAACATTTGGAGTACCTAAATTTTATATGGGCTCAGATGGGGCAGTGAAGACAGGCATTTATTCAACCCATGATGGACATTTGTACAATGCAGATGATTATACTGGTGAAGTAATTCAGGTTGCACACTGGATAGAGAAATATGGTAAAAGATACTTTTCGAATTCTGCTGGAGAGCTGTATAAGAATCAGTTTATAACATTTGGAGTACCTAAATTTTATATGGGCTCAGATGG
>NZ_CALHTQ010000201.1 GCF_938039775.1 uncultured Mogibacterium sp.
TGTCATATGCTTTCCTTTCAAACCACATAATACTACCTCCTTCGTATACACATGTTATAGCACACAGTGTCCGTTTATTCAACGTTTGCTTGCCAGTATTTATGCGTTTATTCAATACTTATTTTTTAGTATTTGTGCGTTTTTTCAATGTTTTTATCATTCTATCTATTCATTTGTTCAGTTTTTCATTGGTAAATCATATTTTTAAAGTTATCCCCTCTAACTTAAGTTGCGGACACAAAACCCATACATTATCAACCATGTTCGCTTTTTTGACTGTTTTCAGTATAAAGTGTCAAGCAAAATGCCAGAAACAAATTAACCTATATAACTCAAGAGAAGGCAACCCAATGCCCTAGCTTCTCTTAACATGCGTAATCAAATTTAATATATTAGACTAAAGGCGCATCCCCCACTCAAAGTTTCACATACTCATTTGATAGTTTATCAATTACCGTCGTTTTAATTGCATGTGTGTTTATTTTACTATACCGTAAATACATGGTTGGCATAAAATTAGCACTAACGATATATCAATGCAAATCATCAAATTCAACCATTTTTAAAAAACTAGATAGATTTTCATTTGCTGTATTACAAAATATTTCATCACATGTTCCGTCTTCTTCAATAATCCCATTATTCAAAAAAAGCACCCTTGTAGCAAAGTGACGAATTGCATTGATTTGATGTGTAACAATTAACATTGTTTGCCCTTCTAAAGCAAGTTCATTAATCGTACTAAATACCTCATGTGCCAATTCGGGATCCAGTGAAGATGTTGGTTCATCAAAAATAATGATCTTGGGATCCATTGCAAGGGCTCTTGCAATAGCAAGTCTTTGCTTTTGTCCGCCAGAAAGTGTAGATGGATACTGATTTATATAATCTATTAGTCTTACCCTTTCTAAAAGCTTTTTTGCCCTTTTTTCTGCATCAGTAACTGAGTACTTCATAACAACCTGAAGAGGTTGAGTTATATTTTCTAAAACAGTGTAGTGTGGAAATAAGTTGTAATTTTGAAAAACCATTCCTAGTATTCCACTTAGAGATTTATAATCACTATTCTTTTTTCCACATATATTTATTGAACCATTTTGATATGGTTCAAGGTTTGCAATGCATCTTACTAAAGTGCTTTTTCCAGAACCACTAGCACCAATAATTGCAATTACCTCACCCCTATTTACAGTTAGATTGATGCCTTTTAAAACAGCCTTTTCATTGTATGATTTTCTCAATCCGTTTATATCAATTAAATTTCCCATCTTGATGACCTCCTCTCAAGCCATTTTGCGAAGAAGGTAACCGTATATGTTAAAATAAAATATATGATACCGAGCATTATATATATTTCGAATGGATGATATGTTCTAGCATAAACCTGATTACCTAATTTCGTAATTTCTACGACTGGCAAAACTGACACTAGTGATGTTTCCTTTACTATTGCTGAAAACCCATTCATAAGAGAAGGTATTGCAACTCTTATTGCTTGTGGCAGTATTATATAAAAAGTTCTTTGTATCGGAGTGTATCCTAGTATATATGCAGCCTCATATTGACCTCTATCTACAGCTAGTATAGATGCTCGAATATTCTCCGATAAATACGAACCACTATTAAGTCCCATTGTTATGACAGCCGCCTTAATAGGTCCAATGTGAAATCCTAGTCCTGGTAGACCATAGTATACAAAAAATAATTGAACTAGCAATGGAGTCCCACGAAAAACTTCTACGTAAGTAGAGAGTATTACAGAAATTATCTTTGGTAGCTTTCTACTTCTTAAACTACCAACTATTATTGCTATAGCCAAAGCTAAAATAAAACCTGCCAGACCAATCCCGATAGTAATCCCGAGAGCGGCTGGCAGTAGTTTTCTAAATGGCCATAGTACCGAAAAATCTAGATTCGTCACTATTTTCGCCTTTCTTTATTATCTATTCAGCAGCAAACCACTTGTTATAGATTTTATTGTACGTACCGTTTTCTTTTATCGTTTTCAATGCTTTGTTAAACTCTTTTGTTAAAGAATCATTTCCTTTTGGAAAAACTGCAGCAATTTTAATAGTTTGAACTGGATCATCAACAATAATTAACTTTGAATTAGTCTTTGCTTTTTCTTTTGCCCATGATTTTTCAACAACCATTGCATCAATATTTCCATTTAACATATCTGCTAGAGCTTCAGAATGTCTATTATATGTAGCGGATTTTCCAATTTTTATTTTTTGCTCTTCTAAGCTTTTTACAGCATTTTCAGAAGCACTACCCGCGTGACTTCCAACAATTTTTCCAGATAAATCTTTTTTTGACTTTATATCCTTATTAGTCGTGAGTATAACTTCATCAAGATTAAAGTATGAATTAGATATATTAACCTTACCTCCGGACTCTTTTGCTTCTTCGGGAGACATGCCCGACATAATAACATCAAAATCCCCACTTGATAGACCAGAAATCAGTCCCTCCCATGGAGTGTTCACTAATTCAACTTTTACCCCCATCTCTTTACCAATTGCTTCAGCCAGATCGGCGTCAAACCCCTCAATTGCACCTGAGTTATTAATACTCTCGAACGGAGGGTATTCCGGACACATTCCAACTTTTAATACTCCTGCCTTTTTTATATTCTTTAGGGATGAATCTTCTGTGTTTTTTTTATTTCCACACGACGTCATTAAAAGCATTGCGACCATAATCACTGCAACAGTTATAAATGTTTTCTTTTTCATAGCTTTTCCTTTCATTAGATATTTTCTTGTCTCTGCTTTAATACCTGTATTAGATCTTCATATAAGGGCTCTCTTTCATCAATTCCATAAAACAATGTGGAGATTCCATTCTCTTTTAACATATTCTCAAATACTTCCATCATTACACCTTTTCCATTAGCAGTATGAAGTGTGTCAATTTTAGCTTTATAATTGTTTTCTGAATTGAATTCACCAAACCAGTTTCCTTTAGATACGAAATTAATGCCACAAGTAGGACTACCATCTACACCAATAACCATCTCTATTGAATATCCATGCTCTTTGTAATCCTTTAACTGCAGTACAATGGGATGAAGTAATTTTTGACACTGTTCGCGAAATGCAGGAAAGTTACATTGCTCATAAACAACCCCCCATCTTTTAGATCCAAACATCGCCATTTCTATGCAGGGCAGCTGGATAATCCCATATCCTAATTCAATAAGTTTGCAGATGATAGATGATCCTCCCATTTCTTTTGCAAGGGGCTCTACCTTTGCATTTACATTTAATAAACAGTGTGCAACTATCACAATCCTTCTTGTACGCTTCATTACTTACCTTTGTGTTCCATGGAATTGACTTATTTTGAGACACCTATATATAAATATGTTAAGTTAATTCTATCAATGACAATAATTAAACAGAAATTGTTATGGTCAATATCTCGCTTCTTAATATAGTTTTTTTAAATATTTCTTTATAAAAAATGACTAGGTATATACCTAGTCTTACAGATTTACGCAATTGGCAATTGTCAAACCATTGATGTTTTCCCATGCGAAAGGGATTGGACAAACTGCCCAATCCCTTTACATATTGGTGGAGGCGGTGGGATTTGAACCCACGTCCAAGAGCATTTCCGAAGGACTTTCTCCGAGCGCAGCTGATACTTTAAAATTCGCTCATGTGGCGTCACGTCAGCAGACTACACAATCACTATCCCGTTGTTCCCTTACGCTACCGGGAGCTCACGCAAGGTTTTCCTGCATAATCGACGCCAGATCCGTTACCTGCAGGTGAATACCGGTTGACGCGCGGTGCTGAACTAAGCAGCTAGTGCGAAATTGTTATTCTGTTTAGCGTTTGAATTTAACCGCCGCTTTTTACGTGGCTCGGCTCCACGGCTCGCTTATCCTTGTTCCACACTCCTGTCGAAACCTGACGCCCCCATGGCTTATACAGATTCCAAGTATGGCATTTGTATTGTATTTATTTGATTTTAGATTAGCATTTTGTTATAACCATAATCTCACTACTTGCGAAGGCTATCCTTGATAGCCCTATCCATCTTGCGATTAGCCTCCTTCTTGGCGATAGACTCACGCTTGTCGTAATTCTTCTTGCCTCGGCAGAGACCGATCTCTACTTTGCAGTAACCTGCTTCATTTATATATACATTGAGAGGAATGAGTGTCAGACCGTCTGTCTTAATCTGGCCTGCCAGCTTGAAAATCTCACGCTTATGCATCAGCAGCTTGCGTTCGCGAAGTGGCTCTACGTTGAAACGGTTACCCTGCTCATACGGTGAGATGTGCATGCCTAGGATGGTAATTTCGCCGTTATAGATGTGCGCATAGCTCTCCTTGATGCTAACGCGGCCAGCACGAACAGACTTAATCTCGGTACCTGTGAGTGCGATACCCGCCTCGTAGGTCTCCTCGACAAAGTAATCATGCCTTGCCTTTTTATTATTAGCTACTACCTTCCTGCTTCTTGCCATGCCTTCCTCTTATAGTTTTTTATTATAGTTTCTTTATCTTGGTAAATGGGAACAGTCTCAAAACAGCCCGTCCCTTAATCGCATCTTTCTTGATGCAGCCAACCTCGCTATATCTACTGTCGATGCTGACTACTCTGTTATCTCCCATTACGAAGTACTCGCCTTTTGGTACCTTGAAGTTGTTCACAGAACCCGTTGTATAGCCGTCCTTGAGGTAACTTTCATCGTATTCCTTGTCATTTATATAGACCTTACCATCATTGATAGTTATCTTATCGCCAGGGAGTCCAATTACGCGCTTTATCAGGAGCTTATTCTTGCCATTCTCATCCTGCAGCTCAGACTTAAAGATGACGATGTCACCGCGCTTTGGCTCCTTGTCACCTGAGTAGGCCCTCCTATACATGATGATGTAATCATTTGGATTAAGCGTATCCTGCATCGATGTCTGCTTAACAATTGTTGGCCTGACGAACGTTAGAACGACTGCCGCAAGTATAGCAGCTAAAAGAATATCCTTGATTAAACTCTTTGTAAAATCACTCATTATTAGCGTTCCTCCTTCTAGCAGCTAGCTCTAGTCCGTTTATTATCCTCTCAAATTCCTCTGGTAAATCCACATTGATTGACTGCCCCGTAAGCCTCTCCAGCGGTCCTATGCCTTCCCTGAAAGTTATACGGCAGCTGTGTAGAAGCTGGGTATTGAGTCCGAACCTCTGCTTCAGTCTACGGTTTACATCTGCAGCCCTACCTCTAGCATACTTGACATCTCCTATTACAGGGTGTCCAACTGATGCCATGTGAGCTCTAATCTGATGTGTTCTACCAGTCACAAGTCTAATCTCAACTAGCGTAAAGTCACCAATCTTGCGCACAGGTCTTGCTATAGTCTCAATTTCGCGGCCTCTCGAATCGCTACTATCTAAGATTCTAACAGTATTTGTATTCTGATCCTTAATGAGTCTACCCTTGAGGTCAATCTCTTTATCTAGGTGTCCGTACACGATGGTCATGTAGTATTTGTCCACCTTGTCCTCGCGAATCATCTCCCCGAGAGCCTTCAGCGAAGCACTATTCTTGCCGAACAGTACCGCACCTGTAGTGTTTCGATCGAGGCGATTTGCAGGGGCTGGTGTAAACACCCGTTCCCTCGGATTATAAGCACCCGTTTCTATCAGGTAGTCCTTAACCTGGTTAGCCAGATGGTTTTTCTTTTCGTTGCTGTCACCGTGAGTCAGTAGTCCAAACGGCTTGTCGGCAATCAGAATATCATCATCCTCGTAGACGATCTTGAAATTTCGTCTAACCCTTGGCCTCTTATCATTCCTTGTCGGTGCAATCCATTCCGCAATTAGACCATCGCTGACATAGATAGTCAGAATATCTCCTTCGACGAGCATATAATTGTTGCCCTCACGCTTGCCATTGATTTTCACATCCTTGCGAATGATCTTGTAAATGGTGCTGAGAGTCGCCTTCGGAAGGTATCTGCGCATGAATTTGTCGAGGCGTCTACCCGCATCGTTGGAATTTATCTCAATTTGCTTCATTTAAATCTGCTTTCTGTATTAAATCGTGCCGTTTATTGTACCATGAAATCGGCTTATTAACAAGGCATAGAAGCCCTTCTATTGTTTGCAATCGTTAGCAAAAGAATGTATAATTCTCTGTAAAGTTGCGTTCGGTGGCGCAGCATGAAGGAGAATTTAGAATGAAAAATTTCAAGGATTTATTTCATAACACTAATGACATTGTAATTGCACTTATAATCGTCATGATGGCAGCAGGAGTTATAGTGTGGCGCTTCAACGTAATTATGAAATACCCACAGGTTCTTGCAAGTCAATCGAACCGCAAGCAATCTGAGGAAACTCTAAGCTCAGCTTCCACACTTAAGTACGGTAGTGCATTTAAAAATGGTGCTCTCAAAAAGGACGTGAGTGTTACGATAAACGGCGGTGGTGAGGCTGATGTATCCGATCTTATCGACAAGAATCTTTTCACAGATTACAAGCAATTTACTGCAGATGTGAAGGCTCAGGGACACGATGTGTCAGAAATCGATGCGGGTACTTATTCATTTAAGAAAGGAGCGTCTGTTGAGTCGGTAATTTCAGACTTGGTAGGCTAATAATATAGGAGAAAATCAATGCTTGATAATTACAACTTAACGATGCTAACTGATTTCTACGAAATCACTATGGCCAACGGCTATTTCCATTCTGATGTTCGCGATTACGAAGCTTGCTTCGACATGTTCTTCCGCAGAGTTCCTGACCAAGGCGGATATGCGATTATGGCGGGGCTTGAGCAGGTCATCGAGTATCTCAAGAATCTGCATTTTACAGAGGAAGATATTGAGTATCTGCGTTCAAAGGGGATTTTCAGCGAAGAGTTTCTAGACTACCTGCGCGACTTCAAATTCACTTGTGATGTATGGGCTGTTCCCGAAGGTACCCCGATATTCCCTCACGAACCGATTATCACGGTAACTGGTCCGCTGATTCAGGCGCAGTTCGTTGAGACATTTATACTTCTAACTATCAACCACCAGAGTCTAGTTGCCACCAAGGCAAGCAGAGTCGTAAGGGCAGCTCAGGGCAGACCTGTTATGGAGTTCGGTTCCAGAAGAGCGCAGGGTGCGTCCGGTGCCATATACGGTGCAAGAGCTGCTTATATAGGTGGCTGCGCAGGTACTGCGTGTGCGATTGCTGATAGAGACTACGGTGTTTCGGCGCTCGGAACTATGGCACATAGCTGGGTGCAGACATTTGACAGCGAGTACGAAGCATTTAAGGAATATGCGAGGATTTATCCTGACAACGCAGTTCTGCTGATAGATACATACAACGTTCTAAAGTCAGGGCTTCCTAATGCCATCAAGGTATTTAAAGAGATGAAGCCTGCCAAGATGGGCGTTAGAATCGACAGCGGCGATATCTCGTATCTAACGAAGAAGACTAGAGAAATCCTCGATGCCAACGGTCTCGAGGACTGCGCTATAGTAGTTTCCAATTCTCTTGACGAGTGGCTGATAAGAGATATCATCCTCGAGGGTGCTAAGGTTAACTCATTTGGTGTTGGCGAGCGTCTAATCACGGCTAAGTCTGAACCTGTATTTGGCGGAGTGTACAAGCTCGCTGCCATTGAGCATAACGGCGTGATGGTTCCTAAGATGAAGATTTCAGAGAACGTTGAGAAGATTACTAATCCAGGATTTAAGAAGGTTTACAGATTCTTTGATAAGGATACTGGCAAAGTCATGGGAGACTTAATTGCACTTCATGAAGAGGAAGCCCCAACTAGAGACGGTGTTGAAATTTTCGACCCGAATGCTATCTGGAAGCGCAAGAGGCTGACGAACTTCACGGTCAAGGAACTGATGGTAAAGATATTCGACAAAGGTGAGTGCGTATATGAGTCACCTGATCTTGAGACTATCCGTGCATACTGTCTAGAGCAAATTGAAACACTTTGGAGCGAGATGCTGAGATTTGAAAATCCTCAGACATACTACGTTGACTTATCCAATAAACTATGGACTATGAAGCACGAGCTACTAAGCAAGTACAACGAGATACCTACGGATAAGTAGGATTTAAAACTTTATGATTTGAATCAATGAAGAGGCTGAACCTAAGTTAAATTAACTGGTTCAGCCTCTTTTTCATCTCTAAATAGATTTGGTAACGCATCGCACGCCACTTATAAAATCTATCACTATCTTAGATACACTATCAGCTAATAGATATACTCTTCTGTTAACTGTGATTTTCTAACCATATCGCCATAAAGCTTCGAACTCTTCATTAGTTCGTCGTGCTTACCAGCACTAACTACTTTACCGTCATCCATTACCACAATCTTGTCAGCATTCTCAATCGATTTCATCCTGTGGGATATTATGATTACGGTCTTGTTTTCAATGAGCTTGTTGATGCTTTTTTGAATGTCCATCTCATTTTCGACATCGAGCGATGCTGATATCTCATCCAGCAGTATTATAGGTGCATCCTTTAGAAATGCCCTCGCTATAGATATACGCTGTCTCTCCCCACCCGAAAGCTTGGATCCATTTTCGCCGATTAGTGTTTCGTAACCATCTGGCATTTTCGCTACTATCTCATCGACATTAGCAAGCTTCGCAGCTGCCAAAACCTCTTCATCTGTAGCATCCTTACGCCCTAGCCTGATATTCTCCATTACACTCGTATTAAAGAGCTCAACGTTCTGAAATACGATAGATATCTTGCTGAACAGCGATACTGTGCTGATAGACTTTATATCCTCTCCGCCGACAGTGACTTCACCTTTATTGTAATCATATAGACGCGAGAGTAACCTAAGCACGGTAGTCTTACCGCACCCTGAAGGACCTACTATAGCCGTAACAGCATTCTGATTTGCAGTAAAGCTAACCCCATTTATAACCTTATTATCTCCATATTGAAACTCCACATCATTAAAGCAGATATCGTACTTCTGTACTTCCTTATCTATACCAGGCTGCACTTCCTCATCCATAAGGTCACGGATTCTGTCATAGCTATCTTCGAAGAAAAAAATCGCTGCGATGAACTCGGAGAGCGAAGCATATTGATGAGATATGGTAGTTACTGCCATGAGATATCCCACGTAATATAGAAGGCTTATAGACCCTTTTGCGTAAAGAGTTGCTCCGATTACAGCTACTAGCACTGGTCCAAGCAGTGGAACTACACGCAAAACTGTAGCACTTATCGCCATTGTAAATTCTGCGACAGTATGTATTCTCTCAGTGCTTTCTATCTTAGAAGTTACATCGCGTCTCACTTCATCCTGCATGGAATAGCTCTTAATTTCCTGCTGCATTTCGAATGCATCTTGGAACGCATTGGCATTGTCGAGAAGCTGCTTGTAATACACCTTGACTTTCTTGGTCTGAAAATTCTTGAATACAAACATAAGCGCTATCCCCATCCAGATAGGCATGACCACTGCAAGCCCTAGAAAGATGTTTCCAATACACATTAAGATGCTTATAATCGCAAAGAATACCACGAATCCTATGAATTCCGGCACAGCATGAGATATAGCCATCTCTATATTGCTTACATCCATCATGATTGTCTGCGAGAGATCTGACAAGTTATGTGTCGAGAAGTACGAAAGCGGCAGCTCCTTGATTTTCTTCGCGAGCTCGATGCGGAGATTTACGCTTTCTTCATAAGTGACATCGTAAGTGAGCTTGTATTCCCTAGCTGCCGCTAGATACATGAGAATGGCAATTACAGCTATGATTCCGATATAGTGCGCTATTGGTTTTAGGTTGCTATTTATCATATCATTCAGAAAAATGAACACGATCATAGGTGGAAGCATAAAGGTCACATACTTGAAAAACGATGAAACCGACGCTCTCATCATGTTGTCAATCCCTTTGTCTGTAAGCGAAAAATGTCTCTGTAATTTTCGTTTCATTATGATAGCCTCCATTCGTTAGCCTGGTTGTATAGATTCTGCAGCTTCTTGTACTTGCTATCCTTTGCGATAAGTTCATCATGGGAACCACGTTCAGTGACTTTTCCATCCTCTACAACCAATATCTCATCTACATTCCTGATACTTGAAAGCCTGTGCGCTATCATGATTACAGTCTTGCCTTCCATTAACTTCGAAAAGGCCTGCTGCATCTCATACTCATTTTCCGGATCGCTGGCAGCACTCGCCTCATCGAGGATTATTATCGGAGCATCCTTGAGAATTGCCCTAGCTATTGCAATCCTCTGCGTCTCACCACCAGATAGATGAACCCCTTTTGCTCCTATTATCGTATCCTCACGTGTTTCAAACTTATCAAGAATACTTCCGCACATTGCAAGGTCAAGCGCTTTTATAACTTCTTCACGTGATGCATCAGGTCTTCCAATTTTTACATTTTCATATATGCTGGTCTTAAACAGCTTTGCGTTTTGGAATACGAAAGCAATTTCGTGTTCCAATGTCTCCCTTTTATACTTTGAGATGTCCACTCCACCGATTTTTAGTTCCCCACTAGATACCGGGTAGAAGCCAGAAATTAGCTTGGCTATAGTGGATTTGCCACTACCAGATGATCCCACAAGAGCATATTTCTTACCGCTCTCAAGTTTAAGACTGAAGTCTGTTAGAACATCTACACCCTCTTCATATCTAAATGTAACTCCTGCAAACTCTATATCATGATTTGCCATTTCTGAGACATCTCCATGTGCTAGCTTGTTCTTATCCATCTCGTCAAATAGCGATTCCAGCTTGCTGATTGCATCGTTAGCCATCTCAAAATTCTTACTGAAAAACATGACCTTCATAAAGGCACTCATCAAAAGACCTGAAAAAGATGCGAAGAACACAACAAGGCTGATAGTCTCACTAGCATGTGGTGATTTCGGCATCGCGACATATGATACCGGTACAATTAGTGCTGAGAGAGAAAGCATGCACACCTGAAATATTACATATGGTCTTCTACACATCTGGCATTCCTTGTTAACAACCTCAGAGTATCTGATAATCGACTTGTATAGACGTTCAAATGATTCAACGACTAGATTAAATATCTTGATTACCTGTATGCCACGCACATACTCTACCGTTTCCGAGTTAATGTCATCTAATGCACCCATGTACTCTTTCATCATATCTGGTTCAGAATACATGAATTTGAAGCAGATACTCGCTGCAATTATCGCCACAATAATCAGCCCTCCTACGTACCTGCTAACCATGAACGATAGCACAAGTAGGCATATTGGAAATAGGACTGCATTTACAGAATCTGGCAGGATATGCGCTACGATTGTATGCGTATTTCCTGAATTATCATCTATTATCTTTCTAGTCTTTCCAGATGAATTCATGTCGAAGAACGAAAAAGATCCGTCGAGAAGAGCATTTAGTCCCTTCTTCTTCATGTTCGTTTCAAGTCTGAAAGCAAATAGATGGCTACACATTAGTGCTGCGATATACGTGAACATGTATATAATTGTCGTTCCAAATATCAGATACGACAGTTTGCTAATCCTCGAATAGTCTGCATCTCCTGTTATCTCATGAAGCATTTTCCATAGAAAATAATACGGAACGAACGACAGAATCGTCGCTACGGCAGATAGTAGCAAAGCCGCTACCATGTATCCTTTACGGTCTTCCGCATAGCTAAATAGTTTTTTAAATACACACATTCTAAGCCTCCTTAAAGTGCTTTCTGAGTATCAGATATCCGAGATAAGCTCCTATCACCGCCATCACGAATACAACAGCTGTCGATATCACGCCCCACGTGCCTGCGGTATACTTGATGTAGTTGTTCATCTCAGCTTCAGTTTGCCCTTTCTGCATCCAATAGCTTTTGTATCGGCTGACAAAGAAGCTTGCAGGGATAATTGCACCCCAAGCCTGTCCTACGTGCAGAACTCCAGATGCGATAGCAACCCTGTGAGGACTAACCTCTTTACCTTTCCTTGAAGCGATGAAGTCGGCAATTATAGCCATACCAATTGACGTTATATACCATGGTATATAACCGCCACCCATAAGTGTAAAGCACGCCATAACGAGCACCGTCATAATCGTGTACTGCCACATCTTACCGAGCTTCTTTGCCATAAAATATATGACGGTTCCAGAGAAAATAGCGCATATCCCCGGGCTTACCGAGTGTCCGAGTGCTCCAAGCGGAGTGATTACGAGCATAGACACCATGTAGATGATCATGTACACGGCTGTCAGCAGCGCAATGAGTATAAAATCCTTGGTCTTAAGCTTGTTATTCATAAAAAGCCTCCATTTCTTCAAAAGTTTTATTTAACTGACTTACGTTATCCTCGTCCAAATAAAAATTCCCCTTTATACGCCCATCCTCGAGATAGAAAATTCTATCTGTAATGTTTCTTATAAACTCATAATCATGAGAGATAATTATGATAGTGTGGTTTCGCTTCATCGATTCAAGTTGATCTACAACACGATGCATCGACCTTTTGTCGAGACCGCTAGTCGGTTCGTCCAATATTATTACCTTATTCTGACTCACCCTGCTTATCGCCATCTGTAACCGCTGCTTCTGACCACCGCTAAGGCTGTACGGATGAGCATCTCTAAATTCATATAGATTTAGAGCTTTCAGTGCTTCAGTATTGAGTTCTTCATCCCTACTGCTGATCTCAAGCTCCTTTATGCAAGATGCTCCAAACAGCTGATAATCTGCATCCTGCATTATATACAGAGCCTGACCTTCAGTCTCAACGATGCCATCATCTGGTTTAACGACGAGAGAGATGAGTCTAGCAAGTGTGGTCTTACCTGCACCATTTACCCCTACGATGGTTGAGATTTCACCGCGCCTAAACTCAGCACTCACCCCTTGCAGGATTCCCTTGTAAGAAACGTTCTCAATTCTTACATCTACAGGACCTGCCCTTGCGATTAGTCTGCTTTCATATTTCTCATCAAAGAGATTTACAGCTCTCGCTGCGTAATCACTACTGAAGTAAGCCTCTTCACTTTCATACTCCGTTACCGTATTATCGTTAAGAAGCAGCACCTTGCCTACAAGTCCACGCAGATAGAAACATCGATGGTCTGCTACTAGCACGGTAATCCCCTCACTCTTCAGTTCTTCAATCTGCCTTCTTAACCTCATAGCGTTTCCGTAGTCGAGATTTGCAGATGGTTCATCGAATATCACTATACGAGGATTCATAATCAGGGCTGACATCAGTGCTAGCATCTGCCTTTCTCCAGAAGAAAGTTCATAGATGTCTCTATCGAGAAGGTATTCTAGTTTATATTTCTTAATTAAAGCCTTAAGACGTCGCTCCATCTCCGGTCTCAATGTGCCGAAATTCTCCATCGCAAATACGAGCTCCGCAGTCGTATTAGTTGTAAAGAATTGACTCCTCGGATTTTGAAATACATTTCCGATAAGCACGCTTCTCTCAGTCATCGTCACTCTACTTTTCCCGCCTATAAGCAGTTCTCCGCGTAGCTTCCCGTCTATAATCTCTGGAATAAGGCCGTTTATTACATTGATTAATGTGGATTTTCCAGAGCCACTAAGTCCGGAGATAAATACTATGCTACCTTCTGCAATTGAAAAGTTAACATCTTCAAGTACGGGTGTATGCTCACCTTCATAAGCGAATGTCAGATTTCTCGCCTCCATGACATCCTTCATATTAAACCTCCGATGATTAAGACCATTCCTACTCCTCCGATTGCAAACATCATGTAATCCACTCCATGAAATCGATTATCAAAATAGCTCGTCCGCTTCTCCTCTGTAGCAATCCCTTTTGTGAGTCCTGCCGCTGTAAGCTCTGCACTGAGGCTCACGCATCTAAAAAGCTGTGGTACGAGCAAGTACTCAAATGTCCTTAATGGATATTTCACCGAGAATTCAACCCCTCTAATATTCATAGCTTGCTTGATTATGCGAAATTCTCTTCTAAAAGTCGGAATATACCTGATGGTGATAGTGAGTCCAATTATAAATATCTTTGGCAGATGTAGTCTCTGTAGAGCAGAGAGTATTTCCGATGAATTATAATCGGTGACTATCAATACCGCGATTAGTATGCACGGTGTAAAGTAGACAGTCATGTTGATCATCATTCCCAAAATGCTACTCTTAATATAGAAGCTATTTAAAAGGATAAGCAGAACCCCTGCCGCTACCCATATAAGAGTCTTAAGGGCAGTCTTATATCTGCGAGCGACGAGTAACGCCGTATACCCTAGACATAGTCCGATGATTATGCTTTTATCAGTGGGGAAGAACATCGTTACAACTGGAAGAACTGCATTAATGATAATTAACGTAAGTGGGTTAATCTTTCTTCGGTTAAGATGTCTCACATCCTCATTATTCACCTGTTCTGCTAAAGTAAGTTCAGCCATCATTATCTCCTGAAACATTAATGTTCTCTTTCATGCTGTACATAATGTGGGAAAGAATACTGTAAAAATTTAGTTAGTGCTATCTAACTTAAATGCATGTGGATGTTAAAACAAAAAGTACCATGCACAAGTTTTGATTTGCAATGAGTTAGGCTTCACTAACCGCAGTATTAGTATATTCTTGTTCGGATAAAAATGCAATATTATCAAGACAATGGCGAATATTTATATTTCAATGTATTTGCTTTGTTCAAATTTTAAAAATTTAAAAAATATGTTGTGATTTTTAATAAAACATGCTATGCTCTTTATTAAATTTATACAAATTATTTGAAAAGGGGACAAAAAATGGATAAGAAATTCACTATGAAGGAATACGTAGTTCTAGCCTCCCTCCTCTTCGGACTATTCTTCGGAGCAGGTAATCTGATATTCCCAGCACTTATGGGTCAGATGGCAGGCAGTCACACAGCAGCGGCAACTTTTGGTTTTATCATTACAGGAGTAGGATTGCCATTGCTCGGTATTATTGCGATTTCCTTATCACGTAGTGAGGGTCTCTATGACCTAGGATGCAAGGTGTCGAGACCGTACAGCTTGTTCTTTACGTGTCTACTATACCTTACTATAGGACCGTTCTTCGCACTTCCTAGAACCGCAACTGTGCCTTACTCTGTCGGAGTAGTTCCTGTAGTTGGCAAGGACTCTCCAGTTGTACTCGGGGTTTTCTCCCTGTGCTTCTTCGCAGCAGTTCTGTTCTTCGCGCTAAGACCTTCCAACATCCTTACTAACGTTGGTAAGTATCTCAATCCGCTATTCCTTGCATTCCTTGCAGTTCTAGTAGTTATGTGCTTCGTTAAGCCAATGGGTTCTGTTTCAAGTGCTGCTCCAACAGGAGAGTATGTAGCTCACCCATTCTTCAGAGGCTTCCTCGAGGGATACAACACAATGGATGCTCTCGCATCACTTGCATTTGGAATCATCATCATCAATGCAGTTAGGAACCTAGGAGTAAAAGAACCTAAGAATATCGCTAAGTCTACAGCTTTTGCTGGTGTGGGATGTGCACTACTTATGGCGGTTATCTACCTAGCTCTAGTAGTTGCAGGTGCTCAGTCAAGAGGAATCTTTGAAGTACAGCCAGACGGCGGAACACTTCTCAACAAGCTCGCTAGCCACTACTTTGGCGGTGTAGGCGGCGTATTCCTGGCTCTAATGATCACACTTGCGTGTCTCAAGACCGCTATCGGACTTGTAACTGCATGCGCAGAGACATTTGGCGAGATGTTCCCTAACAAGCTTTCGTACAAGGCTTGGGCGGTAGTGTTCACACTCATCTCGTTTACATTTGCAAACTTCGGACTAGTTAAGATCATCGCTTACTCAATACCAGTACTGATGTTCTTATATCCGCTAACTATCGTTATCATACTAGTCAGCCTCATCGGTGGACTGTTCAACTACCACACAACAGTTTACAGATGGGCTATCGGATTCACTATGGTGCCTGCACTATTTGACGGTCTAAAGAGTTTACCTCCAGCAACCGTTTCAGCACTTCACCTAGAAGGATTCATCAAGTCTGTAGGTGGCTTCCTACCACTAGCCGATATCGGAATGGACTGGGTTGTACCAGCAGTAGTCGGATTCGTAATCGGACTTGTGCTATATGCACTTAAGTCAGACAAGGGGCATGCAACTGCTTAACTAATTCAGATAAACTTAATAGCAAAACAAAACTCCCTTTGAGGTTTTCCTTCAAAGGGAGTTTTTATATATTGTTAGATTGATTAATATAACTTGCATTTACACTAACGGCTTACTTATCATGATTTCTCTTTAGATGCATCTCATATAATTTGTAGATAATTCCGTAAATCACTCCTGCAACTGGCCATATAACCCATGTCTTATTCCAATAACCTAGTAAAAATCCTGGTATTAGGTATATGAATGCTACAGCAATCCAGTAAATACCGGCAAATGGCTCCATCTTCTGCTCAACACGCTTGTGCTCTGGAGTGTAATCACCTTCTTGAAGGAGTTTGCTGTAGCTACCACTTATTATGCCCACTTTCACAAACATATATACAGCAGCTGCAACCATGATTAGCATAATCGGTGCCGAAATTTTCGCTAGACCAGAAGTGTATTTATCCCCATCATCAAAGAGAATGCCTGGCAGAGCTCCAACTATACAAAGAAATACGCCTCCTGCTATTCGCTGTCCCATAAACTGTCTAAATGGCTCATATTTGCGCTTAACCGCCGCTTCAACACCGTATCCAAGTTTTATCTGTTCTTTTGATAGATACTCATATTTAGATATGGCAAAACCTGATATTACACATAGCGCAACCCCAGCTCCGATCAGTAGAACCATTATAGCGATTGATAGTCGCTCAAATACATCACCATCATTTGCTCTTCCCATCGCTTCAGCTATTAAGTTTGATACTGGAGATAGAATAAATAGCGCTACAGCACCGGCAATCTTATTTGCATGATTTTCTATAGCATCCATATACTCGTTAGCTTCTTCAAGCGATACAGTTCTAGTCGAGCTGTCATTCTCCACTCCTATATCCGCAGTGCTAGCGACATTTGAACTTTCTGGTAAATCCATCTCATCTTTAAGCAGATAGTCTACCGACACTCCGAATACTTCACTCAGTTTTATTATCTTCTGTATATCTGGCATCGATGCTGCTGACTCCCATTTAGATACGGACTGCCTCGATACACCTACTAGATCAGCCAGCTCTTCCTGACTCCAACCATACTGCTTGCGTAGGCTCATTATCTTTTCAGAAATTATCATAACACCCTCCTATTGAGCTCCATACTATATTGTGGATATGAAGCTTTTAAATTTCCAATCCTTTAGAACTTCTTTTGAGTTTCTTTCTCGCTTTTCATTTTTACTTTATAGAGCAGCTGCGTTCTATGGTTTTATTCTATGGTAGCATTGCCCATTTCACTACCAACTTAACTTGGAAATTTGTCAACTTACGGTTGCAACTAGCAGTTGCACTTATGTATTATACATTAAAAATGCGTATTTTGAGAGATTTAGTTGTTACGATAAAGACTCCCGCCCTTACGGACGAGAGTCTCAATCGTGATTCTATATTTAGAGCAAATAATTCCTATTTTAAGGGCTTTTCTTCGTTAAAATACTCTCTTGTCAGCCTGATAACTGTTCTTGATAACAAGAATACTGCAATTAAGTTAGGTATTATCATCAGTCCATTAAATGTATCAGCAACATCCCAGATTAGCCCTAAATCCATAGTAGCTCCTATAATAGCTACAAATGAATAAACGACTATGAATGGCTTTATCGCAGCCTTACCAAATAAGAATTCTATGCATCTTGAGCCGTACAGACCCCATCCTAGGATAGTCGAGAAGGCAAAGCAGCAAAGTGCCACAGCCAGCATTACCGATACCCAACTGCCGAAAGTAGCTGTAAAGCCCGAGATTGTAAGCTCTGCACCTGCAGTCTTACCGTACTTAATATCAACGCCGCTACAGAGAATTACGAGTGCAGTAATCGTACAGATTACGATTGTATCCGCAAAGACTTCAAAGATTCCCCATATTCCCTGCTGAACTGGGTGACTTACATCAGCTGATGAGTGTGCAATTGAGCCAGTACCTAGACCTGCTTCGTTAGAGAAGATACCTCTCGACACACCTCGTCTCATTGCTATAACCATCGAACCTACAACACCGCCAGTGATAGCTCTTGGAGCAAATGCGCCTTCAAAGATATCTCTGAATACTCCAGGAACGTTCTTGTAGTTCAAGATAACTACTAGAAGCCCAAAGATTATGTAGTATAGAGCCATGAACGGAACCAGCTTCTCTGTTACACTTCCTATGCGCTTGATTCCCCCGATGAGGATCACTAGTACAAGCAACGTAATCACTATTCCAATACCTAGGTTTACGCCTGACGGTAATCCGTTTTTGAATAGACCTGTCGACACGAGAGCCGAATCTATAGCTGTAGTAATCGTATTAACCTGTGTAGCATTTCCTGTACCGAATACAGTGAGTACTCCGAATATAGAGTACAATACAGCAAGCCAGCCCCACCAGCTATTGAGACCGTTCTTGATATAGTACATCGGTCCGCCAACCCAGTCACCTTCTTCATTACGCTCTCTAAAGTGTACTGCCAAAGTAACTTCAGCGAATTTTGTGCACATACCGAGAAGTGCAGAAACCCACATCCAGAACACAGCTCCAGGTCCGCCTAGAGCAATAGCGCCGGCTACACCAGCAATATTTCCGGTTCCTACGGTTCCCGCAAGCGCGGTACATACAGATTGGAACGAAGTAAGCGCTCCGTCTCCCGCTTCCTTTTTATCAAACATCGCACCGAAGGTGTGCTTCAATGTGTATCCGAATTTTCTAAACTGAATAAAGCGTGTGAAAAGCGAAAGCCAAATTCCAACAAACATAATACACAGCATCGCAGGTGCGCCCCAAATCCAACCACCTATCCATGTGTTCCACTCCCTAATAAAATTAAGCATATATGACTCCTTTTAATAATGTGAAATCCATGTTCTGATTCTAATACATTATTGTCAATTCCGCAACACTCTTTAGTAAAGTTAATAAATTATTTTTTGTTTTGTTGTGAAATAAAACAAATTAATGAACTTCATCAGTAATTTTTATTATTGGCTGTCTCTATGATAACTTTTATAGATTAAATTTTGGTTAATTTCTGCAATGTATTAGATTAATTATTCGCTAGTTTAAAAGATTTTGAGCATTGCTGTTTTTACGATAATAATTGTAACATCGATGTTATTTATAACTTAAACGCATTGACTTTTGTATATATGGCTCCTATTATGATGTTAACAATGGAAACTAGCTCTTAGTCTAGTAAGGAGGTTAACTATGTTTTTTGCAATTCCTTTCTTAATACTACTATTAGTATTATTTTTCTCCTGTATCAAGATCGTTCCACAGGAGCATGCATATGTAATCGAAAGACTTGGAAAGTATCTCTGCACATGGCACGCAGGACTTCACTTTAAAGTTCCAATTATCGACAATGTAATCAACAAGATTTCACTCAAGGAGCAGGTTCTCGACTTCCCTCCTCAGCCCGTAATCACCAAGGACAACGTATCCGTTCGTGTGGACTCTGTTGTATTTGCAAAGGTATTTGACCCTAAGCTATATACATACGGTGTTGAAAATCCAATTGCAGGTCTCCAGAACCTATCTGCAACTTCTCTCAGAAGCATCATAGGAGGCATGGAGCTCGATACAACTCTTTCCTCTAGAGAGCAGATTAACGAGGACATGGAGGTAATACTTGATAAGGCAACTGATGCTTGGGGATTAAAGGTTAACCGCGTAGAGCTCAAGAATATCATTCCACCAGAAGAAATTGAAGAAGTTATGACCAAGCAGATGAGAGCGGAGCGAGAGAGACGTCAGACTGTGCTCGAAGCTCAGGCCCACAAGGAATCTGTAGTATCTCGTGCAGAGGGAGACAAGGAAGCTAAGGTTCTAGCCGCAGAGGCCGAGAAGGAAGCTAGAATTGCTCTTGCTGTCGGTGAGGCAGAATCTATCAGACTTGTATATGAAGCTCAGGCTCAGGGTCTCGAGAAGCTAAAAGAGGCTAATATCAACGAGGGTGTACTCAAGCTAAAAGGCCTAGAGGCTCTCAGAGACATTGCGGATGGACGAGCAACTAAGATATTTATGCCTACAGATCTGTCTAACATCGTATCAACACTTGGTGTTGCCGCTGAATCCCTAGGAATCGGCGAACATACTGATATTGATAGGTCACCACCTCCAGCTAAAGGTGACTACAAGGATGATTGCTTAAAGGACACGTCATCGAAGGTTACGAAGGAAGTTGCTGGCACTAACGCAACTATCGAAGTTGATTTAGAGAACAGACGAGAAGACGTCATCTAATTACAGCATTACAAAAGGCGGAGGTTCAATATGAACCCCCGCCTTTAACATTTTCTATTTAAGAATCTTGCGGAGATACTGTCCTGTAAATGACTTTTCGCATTTTGCAACCTCTTCAGGTGTTCCAGTTGCTACGATAGTTCCGCCGCCGCTACCTCCTTCTGGCCCTAGGTCGATGATGTGATCGGCACATTTGATTACATCGAGATTATGCTCAATTACCACCACGGTGTTGCCTTCATCCGCAAGTCTATTTAGCACATACATAAGCTTCTCGACATCAGCAAAATGAAGTCCAGTAGTCGGCTCATCTAGGATATAGAGAGTCTTCCCTGTGCTCTTCTTGGATAGCTCTGTCGCCAGCTTGATTCTCTGTGCCTCACCGCCAGATAGCTGAGTTGATGGCTGTCCGAGTTTGATATATCCGAGGCCTACATCATCGAGCGTCTGCAGATATTTCTCGATGGATCTGTGATTCTCAAAGAATGGCAGTGCTTCCGCAACACTCATCTCGAGAACCTCAGAGATGTTTTTACCCTTGTATTTAACCTCTAGAGTTTCATGGTTATATCTCGCACCACCGCATACTTCACATGGAACATATACGTCTGGAAGGAAGTGCATCTCCACCTTGGTAATTCCATCTCCGCGGCAGGCCTCACATCTTCCACCCTTTACATTGAAGCTGAAGCGTCCCTTCTGATAACCACGCATCTTCGCCTCTGGCATCTGTGCAAATAAATCTCTTATAGGATCGAACATACCTGTATATGTTGCAGGATTTGACCTAGGAGTACGCCCAATTGGCGACTGATCGATATCGATAACCTTGTCGAAGTTTTCTATACCGCGAATCTCTTTATGCTCACCAGGTTTTTCCTGCACTTTGTTCGTGATGCTTGCAACACCCTTGTAAAGTATTTCATTTATCAAAGAGGACTTACCAGATCCCGAAACACCAGTCACGCATACGAGCTTTCCGACTGGAATCTTAACATCTATATCTCGAAGGTTATTCTGCTTAGCACCTATAATCTCAAGATAAGTGCCTGTTCCAGGTCTTCTGGTCTTAGGAACTTCAATCTTGCGCTCACCAGACAGGAACTGTCCAGTTATAGAGTCCTTGCAGGCCTTGATGTCGTCGACAGTTCCCTGAGCCACCAGCTCACCACCGTAGATGCCAGCCCCAGGTCCGATATCCACGATATGATCGGCAGCATACATCGTATCCTCATCATGCTCAACGATAACAAGCGTGTTGCCCATGTCGGTCAGATTCCTGAGAGCCCCAAGCAGCTTATCGTTGTCTCGCTGGTGGAGCCCAATGGAAGGCTCGTCCAGGATATAAAGCACACCGACGAGCCCCGATCCTATCTGGGTAGCCAGTCTGATTCGCTGCGATTCTCCTCCTGAGAGCGTGCCTGCGGCACGCGACAGAGTCAGGTATCCGAGTCCAACCTGCTTTAAGAATCTAAGTCTCTCTCTGATTTCCTTAGTGATAAGCCTAGATATCTGCTGCTCCCTTGGAGTCAGCTCTAGTTTCTCAAAGAACATAATCGCCTGTTCAACCGACAGATCAGTAAGTTCGATGATATTCTTGTCACCAACCGTAACAGCTAGTACAGTGTCCTTCAGCTTCTTACCATGACAAGTTGGGCAGAGTGCCTCCGTCATCATGCCAGCAATTTTTTCCTTTATGTAGTCTGAATTAGTCTCTCCGTATCTTCTCTCAAGACTAGGAATTACACCCTCAAAAGTGTGATTCATGTGCGAAACACGTCCAGATTTACTGGTGTATGTGTACTTGAGTTTGCGGCTTCCAGTTCCGTGCAGCAGTTCATTTCTAAAATCAATCGGCAGATCTTTGTAAGGAACACTGAGGTCCGTCTTATGATCTACCGCTAGCTGATTAAGCATCTGTCTATAGAATCCCATCGCATCCATCGTCGAGAACACCTGTCCCATAGCACCATCCAGAATGCTCTTTTCTGGTTCAGTCACGACGTTGTCGTCATCAATCTTAAGCGTAAATCCAAGTCCTGTACAAGTTTCACAAGAGCCATACGGAGCATTAAACGAGAACATCCTAGGCTCCATCTCGTCGATTCCGACGCCATGCTCTGGGCAAGCAAGCTGAGTGCTGAAGGTTTCCTCTACATCTTGCGTCGTGCCATCCTCACTCTTGTGTTGGAACAACACATTTGTCGCACCTTCACCTTCTCTTACAGCCAGCTCTACCGCCTCTGCTATACGGCTCCTATTCTCATGTCTCAGTACTATTCTATCGATCACTATATCGATATTGTGCTTAACGTTCTTGTTAAGATCAAACTCCTCCTGCTCATCGACTCTAAGCATCTCGCCGTCGAGTCTGATTCTGATAAATCCATCCCTCTTTATACGCGATATTACATTCTTATGCTCGCCTTTGCGCCCCTTGATAATCGGAGCCATGACAGTAAGTCTGGTACCCTCCTCGTGTGCCATAATATGATCCACAATAGTGTCGACAGACTGACTAGATATCTCCCTGCCGCAGACTGGGCAGTGCGGTATGCCAACTCTGGCATACAGTAGCCTCAGATAGTCATATATCTCCGTAACAGTTCCGACAGTGGACCTCGGATTCTTGTTAGTAGTCTTCTGGTCTATCGAAATTGCTGGCGAAAGCCCCTCGATAAGCTGAACATCTGGCTTCTTCATCAGCCCGAGGAACTGCCTCGCATACGATGACAGTGATTCCACGTATTTCTTCTGACCCTCAGCGTATATAGTATCGAAGGCAAGGGAAGACTTGCCTGAGCCCGAGAGTCCGGTAAAAACAATCATCTTGTCACGAGGAATCGTAAGATCTACGCTCTTGAGGTTGTTCTCTTTTGCCCCTTTAATTACTATGTTTTTCTCCATAGATATTCCCTTTCAAATCTTTATGCACGCTTGCTACTCCTAAGATCAAATAGCAAGTCTCTGAGCTCTGCTGCTCTCTCGAACTGGAGGTCCTTGGCAGCCTGCTTCATCTCCTTCTCGAGATTCTTAATTGTACGCTGTAGCTCCTTCGTCGTCATTTCCTTAGGATTCTTGAGCTCTGTATCTCCAGTGTACGCCTTAGTAGCCTCGATTACATCTCGGATAGGTTTGATGATAGTCTGCGGTGTAATTCCATGCTCATTATTATATGCTTCCTGCAGTTCACGTCTTCTGGCAGTCTCATCAATAGTGTACCTCATCGCTTTACTGATACGGTCAGCATACATGATAACTCTACCGTTCTGATTACGAGCAGCTCTGCCGACAGTCTGAACAAGAGAAGTTTCAGTACGAAGAAAGCCTTCTTTATCCGCATCTAGAATGGCAACAACCGATACCTCAGGCAAGTCAAGTCCCTCTCTCAATAGGTTGATTCCTACCAGAACATCGAACTTTCCTAATCTGAGATCCCTGATTATCTCAAGCCTCTCGAAATTATCTATTTCAGAGTGCAGGTATCGCACCTTAATCCCTTCATTTCTGAGAAATCCAGTTAAATCTTCTGCCATTCGCTTAGTGAGTGTCGTGATGAGTACTCGTTCACCTTTATCTACAGTCTTATATATCTCTCCGATGATATCGTCAATCTGACCTTCAATCGGTCTCACCTCAATAATCGGATCAAGCAATCCCGTCGGTCTAATTACCTGTTCAGCCGTGACCCCGCTCGAGTTTTCAAGCTCGTACTTGCCAGGTGTCGCACTTACAAAGAGAATATCATTTGTTACTTCATTGAATTCTTCAAACTTTAGCGGTCTGTTATCTAATGCCGAAGGCAGTCTGAAGCCAAAGTCAACAAGAGAGCTCTTTCTTGCTCTATCTCCGTTGTACATGGCACGTAGCTGTGGCAACATTACATGTGACTCATCAATTATAGTCAGGAAGTCGTCTGGAAAGTAGTCAAGGAGTACGTATGGCCTCTCTCCAGGCTTTAGGAAGTTTAAATGCCTCGAATAGTTCTCGACACCCTTACAGGTGCCAACCTCAAGCATCATCTCCATGTCGTAATTGGTGCGCTGAGTGATTCGCTCGGCTTCAAGCAACTTGCCATTTTCCTTAAACCACTTTACTCTTTCATCCAATTCTTCCTTAATCGTGCCGACCGCAAGCTGCATATCCTCCTTGCTCGTCACGTAGTGGGATGCCGGAAATATTGAAATGTGGTTTCGCACACCTGTAATTTCACCGGTCAAGGCGTTCATTTCCTTGATTTCCTCTATCTCATCTCCGAACATCTCGACGCGGACAGCTTCTTCGCCACCTGCAGGATATATGTCGATAATGTCACCACGCACACGGAAAGTGCCACGATGAAAGTCGGTGTCATTTCGCTCATACTGCATATCAATGAGTTTTCTCATCATCAAGGTTCTGTCCATCTCCATTCCTGGTCTAAGCGATAAAAGCTGATTTCTATAAGAATCAGGGCTACCGAGACCATATATACAGGAAACACTGGCGACGATGATAACGTCCCTTCTCTCGAGTACTGCTGCCGTTGCGGAATGTCTGAGCTTATCTATTTCATCGTTTATGTCAGCATCTTTTTCGATATAGGTGTCAGTCGAAGCAACATAAGCCTCTGGCTGATAGAAGTCGTAGTATGATACGAAGTATTCGACAGAGTTTTCTGGAAAAAACTCCTTCATCTCCCCGTGAAGCTGCGCTGCCAAAGTTTTGTTGTGCGAAATTATCAGTGTTGGCTTCTGAACCTTCTCGATTATCTTCGCCATAGTGTAGGTCTTGCCAGATCCAGTAACGCCAAGTAGAGTCTGGAAACGGTTTCCAGACTCTATACTCTCAGCGATTTTTTCAACAGCCTGTGGCTGATCACCCATCATTTCAAATGCAGAATGAACTTTGAATTTAGACATATTAACCCCGGCTTTCTCGTCACGTGAGGACATTCAGCTCACTGACATTTACCTAATTATTTGCTTTCGATATCCAGAAGCTTCTCATCTTCGTAGAGCATCGGGCAATCATGCGCGATCTGTTCAATCGTAGTCCTAACTCGATCCATCTCTTCCGAGAATTCTTCAAAGGCAGCTGTCGGAACCTTCCTGTTTAGAAACAGTTGCTCTATTTCTCTATTAAACTGCGTGAGATTATCTGCTAGTTCAAGGAATTTGCTAAACTTATCTGTCTTGCTAGCATTCTTAAACTTTGATATGTCACGCCTTATGAACTCTACAACATCTGTTTCACCATAAAACTTACCGAGCAGCATCGGATACGGATTTACCCTTCGCAGGTATATAGCGTGATCACGTCTAAGGTCGAGCATGTATTTGATAGTGAGCTCATCATTGATTTCGAACTCATATATGTTGATATGTGCTGGTATATTCTTGACACTAGTTGCCCCAAGCTGCTTGACCATCATGTTAATCATATCACTTGCAACTCTATCTGTAGTAAGTGTATTAGCCATATTTCTACCTCCATTCTACCCTACATTGCGTACTTAACTAGTAGGAATACCATTGCTATAAACACAGAAACTAGCATGAATGGCATTCCGACACGCAGGTAGCTCTTAAATGTAATCGGGTATCCGTGCTTGGTACTGATATCTGAGAGTACTACGTTTGCCGAAGCTCCAATCATCGTTCCATTTCCTCCTAGACACGCACCTAATGAAATAGCCCACCATAACGGCTCTACATACATACCATCTGCCTTTAGTGCCAAGACGAATGGAATCAATGTCGCTATAAACGGTATATTATTTAGGAAAGAAGATAGAATAGCTGAAGCCCACAGCAGGATGAGCATCATAACAACTGGATGACCCGCAGTCCTAGCGATTAATAGTGAAGCCAATTGTTTAACAACACCAGTTTCAGTAAGTCCTCCAACTACTACGAATAGTGACATGAAAAATACTATTGTGGTCCATTCAACATCATGAATAGCGTTTTCAACACTAGTGCCACCTATTATTAGCATTATCGCTGCAGCAGTAAGAGCAACGGTGCCCGATTCAACTCCTAACTTATCGTGAAATATAAACCCCATCACAACTAGAATTATTAAGATAACTCCCTTTATTAATAATGGTTTATCTGTTATCGATTTATTTGGATCTAATTCCATAATCTTTGAAGTATCAAGCCCTTTTACCTCTATTTCTGGCTTGTAAACAAAGTGTACCATTATTATCATGAAGATGATTACAAGAATCACTGCTATTCCCGTGTTTTCCAAAAAATCTAAAAACGATAGCTTTGCAGCACTTCCAATCATTATGTTTGGAGGATCTCCTATAAGAGTAGCAGTACCACCTGCATTTGATGCGAAAATCTGAGTCATCAGAAATGGTACTGGATTTATTTCTAGCATCTTCGCAATGGCGATAGTCATAGGTCCAACGAGTAAGACAGTCGTTACATTATCGAGTATTCCAGATAGAATTGCGGTGATTATTATAAATGCAATCATTATCTTCCAAGGGTCTCCGTGTACCATCTTTGCCGCTTTAATCGCAACATACTCAAACAGTCCCGATTGTCTTATGATGGCTACCAGTATCATCATGCCTACTAAAACACCAAGGGTATTAAAGTCTATGTAAGTAAGTGCTTTCTGACCGCTCATAACACCAGTCAGCACGAGCACAACAGCACCAGAAAGCGCCGCAGCAGCTTCATGCACTTTCTCACTAATAATAAGTCCGATAACCACAAGGAAAACTAAAATAGCTATAACTTCCATTCCCTATCCCCCTTAAGTTTTGATCAATCGCTGACATCCAAATCAAGTGTAATCCTCACCTCATAATCTGGGTATCTGTCCTTGATCTTTCTTATTATATTATCGCGCACAACAGCCCTGTCTGGGGCTTTGAAATCCACGATTATATCAAATATCATCAGAGTCTTCTCCTCATCAAGGTAAAAACCATGCATCTGCAGCACAAAATCTTCCGACATAACTATCCTTGTGATATCACTCTTGATCTCTAGCGCCTTATCATCAGACGTATTCATCGAGTATACGCCAACCGTCGCAATGGCAACGCCGAATTTACTGTATACATTTTCCTGAATCTGTCTAGTCAGGTCGTCTATAATGGCTGCCGTATAGGTATCTGGTACCTCAATATGTACCTCTCCAATCACAGTATTAGGACCGTAATTATGAAGTAGTAGGTCATATACACCGTATACTCCATCAATCTCTGATATTGTTTCTTTTATCTCAGTAGTAAGACCGCTGTCAGCTCGTTCTCCCAGAATCTTACTGATAGTCTCGCGAAGCATCTCTATGCCTGCTTTAATAATCACTACTGCAATAAGAGCTCCTAGATACGCTTCGAGGCTAATACCGAAACCAATGTAAATCCCAGCCGCTACTAGTGTCGAGAACGAGATAA
>NZ_CALHTQ010000202.1 GCF_938039775.1 uncultured Mogibacterium sp.
TATATCCTCTGAGACTATCATGTAGAATTGCATGTGATATAATACAATTATAAATGAGATGTTAATCGCATATGGCTATTCGAATTTGAAAGGAGTTAATTTATGGTTAACGAAAAATATCACGGATTGGGAACAGCACCATCTGTAATCAGAGAGCTTTTTGCATATGGTCTACAGCAGGCAAAGGTAGTTGGTAAAGAGAACGTATTTGATTATTCTCTAGGTAATCCAAGCATACCAGCTCCTGCTAAGGTTAATGAGACAATCAAGAACCTTATCGACAACACAGATTCTATCCAGCTTCACGGATACTCGATGGCTCCTGGATTTGAGAACGTTCGTCAGGCAATCGCTGACAACCTAAATGCTAGATTCAACTGCAACGCAAAAGCTAGCGAACTATTCATGACTTGTGGATGCGCTCCAGCTCTTGTATCTGTTGCTCATGCGCTAACAACATCACCAGAGGATGAGTTTATCGCAATCGCACCATACTTCCCAGAGTACGACGTATTCTTTACATGCGCAGGCGCTAAGCTAGCAGTAGTTCCAGCTGATACTGTCCACTTCCAGATTGACATGGAAGCACTTGAGAAGACAATCAATGAGCACTCCGTTGCTGTAGTAATAAACTCACCTAACAACCCATCAGGTGTTGTTTATACAGAGGAGACTCTTAAGAAGATTGCTGAGCTTCTTGAAAGAAAGAGCAAGGAGTATGGACACCCAATTTACATCGTCGCTGATGAGCCATACAGAGAGCTTGTATACGATGGAGTTAAGGTTACATTCATCCCTAACGTATATGACAACACAATCGTATGCTACTCATGGTCAAAGTCTCTATCATTACCAGGAGAGAGAATCGGATACGTATACGTACCTGAGAAGTGTGAAGATGCTAAGGCTGTATATGACACAGTATCTGGTGCTGCTCGTGAGATTGGTTCAGTTTGCCCTCCAACACTAACTCAGAAGGTTATCGGAGAGTGCGTTGGCGAGATGCCTGACCTTGCAGCTTATGAAGAGAATAGAAACCTTCTCTACAACACTCTAACAGAGTACGGATATGAGTGCGCTAAGCCAGATGGTGCGTTCTACCTCTTCGTAAAGGCTCCAAACGGCGATGCTGTTGCATACTCCGAGAAGGCTAAGCTAGATCACAACCTACTAGTAGTTCCTGGAGATGGATTTGCTTGCCCTGGATACTTCAGACTATCGTACTGCGTAAGCAACGATATGATTAAGAGATCGCTGCCTGCATTCAAGGCTATGATCGAAGCTTACAAGTAAGTCTGGCTAGCTTCATACATAAGCGAATATTTAGATTTAACGGTGATGGGTGGGACTTTTGTCTCGCCTACACCTTTTTGTAGAGGAAATAATTTCATGGAAGCCAAGACTATTATAACTTTCATTAAAGCGGCAGAGCTCGGCAGTTTCTCACGCACTGCAAGTGCACTAGGATACTCACAGGCCGCTGTAACGGTTCAAATCAAGCAACTTGAGGATGAACTTGGCACAAAATTATTCGACAGAATGGGAAAAGGAATTCAGCTCACCTCAAGTGGAGAGCGGTTTCTTCCTTATGCACAGCAGATTCTTAAAGCCAATGAACAGGCACGAAAGTTCATGCAGCAAGATGATGCGATTCGCGGAACTATAAGGATAGGTACGACATCTTCGATGGCAAATGCTTATTTTCCTACGTTACTACGCGAATTTAGCGAGACGTATCCGAACATCAAGCTTATGCTCAAGACGTCGGATTACTTCGATAACTTGTATGAAAAGCTCAAGCAAAATGAAATTGATTTTGCACTGTTCATCGATAGGAAGATGGTTTATAAGGACTGTAATACTGTTGTTGACCATCTAGAGGATATGATATTTATAGCTTCGCCAGACAATCCACTTGTAGGACGCAAGGAGATTCCAATTAGCGAGGTTGTAAAAAGTGGATTTATCACTTCTGACCAAGAAGTGAGCTACCCTAGATTCCTAGATGATTACTGCAAAGATAACGGTATAGAATATGACCCAATCATGGAAGTCAGTTCGATTATTGCAATAAGTGAGATAGTGGCAAGTAGCAATTCAGTGTCCTTTATCCCTAAATCTTCAATCATACGAGCACTTGAGCAGGGCAGAGTTGTCGCCCTTGATGTTGAAAAGGATTTTAAATGTCGCATGTACTCGCAGATTGTGTATAGGAGAGAAAAGTGGATTGAACCTCATCTCGAGCTATTCATGGATTTTGTAAGAAACAGAATTAAACGAATCTATGATACAGAAGTTGACGAGTAGATTTATTATTTTGTATTAGCTAGAAAGTAAGTGAGATGAAGATAAGCAAAAATGGTATTATCGATTTTATTTTAATCACAGTCGGCACGATTATTTGTGGTGCAGCTACGTATTTCTTCATGGTTCCTAGTAACCTTGCGATTGCAAGCGTCTCAGGAGTTGCTATATTGATAGGTAAATTCATCCCTATGTCAAAAGCGATGCTCATACTTATCTTGAACTTGGTACTGCTCGTCATCTCGTGGTTCTTTGTCGGACGTGAGTTTACTATCAAGTCCATATATCCATCAGTCGGGATGCCGGTCGTTATGATGATTTTCGGGCATTTCACTCCGAATTATCACGGCGTGATGAATGACCAGTTTCTAGATATGATCTGCTACCTTTTTCTATGCGATCTCGGAATTGCACTTATGTTCGTGAGAAACGCTTCATCTGGAGGCTTAGACGTGCTCTACAAGATGGCTAACAAGTATCTCCAAATCGATTTTGGTGTAGCAACATCTGTCATTGGACTGTTTATATCAGCACCCGCGATATTCATCTATAACCCAAAGACGGGAGTTCTCAGTATTCTCGGCACTTATGTTACTGGAATTATCATAGACCATTATGTATTCGGCATGACGACCAAGCTAAAGGTATGTATCCTATCTAAGAAGAATGATGAGATATGCGAGTACATTATAGACGAGCTTCATAGCGGAGTAACTAAGTATGAGGCGTCAGGTGGATTTACAGGTGATAAGTTTGATGAAATCAACGTAATCGTAAATAGAAACGAGTATGTAAAGTTGATGAAATACCTGCGCAAAGTCGATCCAGATGCGTTTGCGACAGCGACTAATATTCACGATGTAATGTACAGGCCAAAGCGAATTACTAAGGAGCATACTTCAAAGTAGCAGCTGATAAATTAAAAAATATAAGCTCGCCATGTGGCGGGCTTTTGTATTTCATCGAATAGCTCGTAAGTATAAGGAGAATAAAAAAAGAACGAAGGGAGACACTCCTTCGTTCTGGCGTATTTTTAACTTATACGCTGCACGTTTATGTGCTGTGGGGACGGGTGAGATTTACTTACTCTCCTTGAGATCGTTAAGTCTCTTTGCGAGTCTCGAAACTGTTCTCGAAACGGTATTCTTGTGGAAAGCACCCTTAGCAGCAGCCTGCATAAACTTCTTTTCAGCATGCTTAAATGCCTTCTCTGCCTCTGCAACGTCACCAGCCTTAACAGCAGCTAGGAAAGCCTTCTCAGCTTCACTAACGTGATTCTTAACTCTGATGTTACGAGCAGTCTTCTTCTCGATAGTTCTGATTCTCTTCTTTGCGGATTTAATATTTGCCATTTAATTTACCCCACTTTTCTGTTAAATAGTTATAATTCGCCTAGCCATTATATCTCAACAGCTTTGAAATTTCAAGACGTGTGTGAGGTTTATTAATGAGTACACGAACCATTACTCTAGGGCAGCCAGCTCCTTTCGTAGATACTTTGCAATAAGCTTATGACCCGCAGCGTTAGGGTGCATACCGTCAGTACATATATAGTCGCCATAGTCACCGAGCTCAAGAAATGGCTTTCTGATGTCGAAGACCTGAATACCATACTCATCAGCTAATTCGAGAATCATCTCGTTATATGAGCTATGCCAATTCTCTATGAAAATAGTGCTTCCACCCATATATTTCATAATGTTGCCCTTGTTGAGATCTCGTGATACCCACTCGAAGAATCTATTCCTCTCTAGTGGAGGCAAAGTGAGAAGGATAGGGCGACTACCTGCATACATCGTCTTTTCGATTATGTTCTCGTAGCTTTCTTTGAATTCGGATAGCGGAGTTTGAGCTAGGTGCTCAGAGTTTGGAGTAACTGATATCTGCTTCCAGTTAAAGTTACAGTCGTTCCCTCCAAATTCAATAAGTGTGTATTTATGTGACTTAATACTTGAGTATCGTTCTTCAAATATCCTTAGCCCTTTCGTAATAGTCGCTCCAAATGAAGCGAAGTTCTTTATCTTAGTGCCGAACTCCCTCTGTAGCAAAGAGATAAAGTTGTCGTTAAGCACTGCATATCTCTCTTTTAAATCATCAAAAACTATTCCCTTAGAGATAGAATCTCCCAATACGCATATATCTGTCACTTTGGTCACCTCCATGTGATTACAATACCAATAGCTATATCATTGTCTAGATATACTTGAGTAATATGATAAGAATTACGCCTTAATATAGTATTCAATATTATATTAAATAATTATAAAAATTGCAATATATCAATATGAAGATTTTCTGGATGAAAGCTGTTATT
>NZ_CALHTQ010000203.1 GCF_938039775.1 uncultured Mogibacterium sp.
TGCCAAGTGGCAGGGTGAAGGTTCCCGACTCGAAGAATGAGAATGGTATCTGTGCGATTACCGCAAAGGTAAGAAGCCTAGAGAAATACTTTTTTCTGTTGGATGTATGCACAAAACCTTCAGCGAGTGCAAGGCACATTGAAGGCGCTGTTATTCTACCAATCAATCTAAGTGCAATATAAATACTGGCATCCGGTGCAAAACACACGGATGCCAGATGATCACAAACCATTGATATTATCGCTATGTATTTGATCTTATTTATGCTCATCGTAGAAACCCATCTCACTCTTTGAGATTATCATTATCTTACAGAAGTAGCTCTCTTTCTGATGTAGAGTGTGAAGCAGAGACTAATTAGTACTGTCGCAAATACGACTAGCCAAGCAGTGACATTCGTATTATCTCCAGTCTTTACAGTTTTCTTTGACTTTAACGGAGTATTTTTACTCTGACTAGCAGCTGGCTGCTTCGACTTAGTGTTGGTTATAGTCGTAGTTTTGCCGTCTGCTGAGACATCAACTTTGGAGCTATATCCAGTTGGGACATCGAGTTCTTTAACAGTCCATGTATAGCTATCGTCGAGGTTGTTCCAAGTATACGACCAGTTATTTGCAGCATTAAGCTCTACTGGTGTGCCGTAAGCGGTGCCGTCCTTGTACAGCTGAGCCTTTGCGGACGACTCGGAACCATTCTTCCAGATCTTCTTAACCGTGTGTGTCACATATTTGATAGTGGTGTTGTTAAAGGATATAAATCCATTTCTGTCTCCGGTGTAATTCATTGAGCCATCCGGATTGAAGGTTAATCTAACACCGTCGTATGTATAGTAGTTTCCGTTAATCTCAACGTAGTCAAGATCATATGAATACCTACCAGCATAATATTGATAACCATTGAAGTAGCACTTTACAGTATAAACGGTCTTATCATACTTGATGCCTGGAACATCTGTAGGGAGCTCTTCCACTGTAAAAGTTACATATTTTGTCTCAGGTGCAGGCTGTTTTTCTTTTAAATAATAAGAGACAATACTATCGAAATATACAAAAAAAGTGTTGCCTCCATTACCAATATTTTCGTAAGGCTCGTGTGTAAGCGGTGAATCGTAATCCTCGTGCTTACGAATGTTGCCTTCGGGATCCTTGATAACTATTTTAAATTTCCCTATGTATTCAGTGGGAACTGGTCCATTATCAAGAGTTTTAGTGAATTCGGCTGGGTCTGGTTGGTAGCTAGCAAAAACGGAACCCAGTGAAAAAATATTAATCAACATGAGTGTGGTTAATAGCATTGCAAATCTTCTGATTGTTCTTTTTGAGTTTGTCATAATTTTCTCCTTATATATGTTCTAGGGATTATATCACAATTGGTATAAATGGACAATTAGGCTGCGTTTTAACTAATTGTGCATGTAAAAAGTCGTTATAAATTAACTTTATCTTTTAACACTATGACTGTATATGACATCATGTCTCTGTGAAAAAGAGGCATTATCCGTGAAAATCAACGGTTTAGAGGCGAAACATGTTAAAAATAGCGACGTAAATGATGTTTTGTGGCGCTTCGGAGTATGCATTGCATGAAAACCAGATGCACAATCAAATAGGGCGAAAAAAATTGTATTTAAAAAAAACATTTGTGACATAATATCGAAAATTATGCATTGAAATTAAAAAAGTTGTGTAGATTCACTCATGAGATTAAGTGAACGCAATGGGTACAGAATTATTTAATTTGTCAATACTGTGGTTTTGAGTGGCAACATTGTGAAAAATAGATACAATTTATAGGTTTGATATTATTTTATAACTCTGATAAGATACTTTCGAATAGATAGAATCGGTCTTTTTATGGGCTAATGTGTGTAACACAGTCTACATGTTATATCAGATAAACGAATTTATTTGGTAGAGGTTTATTCCCATTAATGAGGAATAGCAAACAGAAAGGAAAGACACTAATGGGTAACTCTGAAGAGATAAAGAAAGGAAGATGTATGAGTACCAAGCTATTTAAGAGAATGGCTGCGTTGGCACTCTCACTAGCTATTGCGCTAAGTGGATTTGCAATGCCAACATTTGCAGCAACACTTGATTCAACACTAACAGTAAAGAATGTTGAGACAGGAGCAACTGTAAAAGGTTACAGAATCGTTAAAGAATCTAACGGTAAGTGGGTTGTAGGTAAGACTGGAATCACAATCGCTGATCCGGCAAAGCCAACTGCTGCTGAAGTATATGCAATTGCATCTGCTGGAGACTTCACAGGTCTAGATACAGTAACATTTACCGAGACAGCTGGAAAGTACGTTGCTAACAGCCCTAAGGCAGGTATTTACCTGGTAATGGTAACACCACAGGCAGGAAGCACAGGCGTATACACACCTATGATTGTCAGCGCTGACTATAAGCAGGATGCTGGCGAGGACAAGTCTTCTGTTCTTGATGTAAACGATGCTAACAAGCAGTTTAAGATCGGAACTACAGCATATGCTAAGAAGTCAACACCTAAGGTTAAGAAGGAAGTATACAACAAGACTGAGAACGATCAGGTAACTGGTGATGCTACTAAGGCTGGAGACACTCACAAGATTGGAGATAAGGTAGAGTTCAAAATTGGAACAGCTATCCCTCTATACACAAGTGACTACAAGAATCCTAAGTTCGAAATCACTGATAAGCTATCAACAGGTCTTGAGCTAGATCAGACTTCAATCAAGGTATACAACGGAGATCCTGCACCAGCTAAGCTGCTCACAGAAAACACCGATTATACTATCGAAGGCAAGACTGCTACAGGATTCACAGTAAAGTTTACTAAGACATTCCTTCTAAATAGCGCTGACAAGACTAAGATCAACGTTACTTACAAGGCTACTCTAACTGAGCAGGCTAAGTCAGGATTCGATCCAAGCACAAATACTGCTACAATCGATTACTCAACATCGCCAACAACTAACGACGGTAAGGATACTGACAGAACTAAGCACTATACATTCGATATCAATGGAGATGTAGGTACTAAGCTAAACCAGACCAACAGAAAAGAAGAAATCGTTAAAGTTGGTGTAGACGATGAAGGTAACACTGTAACAGACGTAGTTACATCTGCTGAAACAACAGCTTCTGCTGGCAAAAAGGCAGGCGCTAAGTTCAGACTTTATAAGAAGGATGCAACTCTAACTTCTGCTGCTGACTATAAGAACCACGAGGCAACCCTTCTAGTTAGAAGAGGTCTTGACGCAAGCGACAACATCGCTGATGAATCAGAGACTAAGGCAGACGGTAAGATCAGATTTAGAGGTATCGACGCTGGTGAGTATGTGCTCGTAGAGACAGAGGCTCCAGAAGGATATGCTAAGAATGAAACTCTAGTTCCAGTTAAGATCAGTGCTGAGCTAGATGCAGACGGAAATCTAAAGTCATACACAGTAACTATCAATGGAGTTGAAGCTGGAAAGTACGTTGCTACATACGAAAAGGATGAAGTAAAGACTACTACAGGAACATATAACCCACTACACTTCAACAACTACAAGCTAGGAACGCTACCAAGCACAGGTGGAATCGGAACATACCTATTCTACATTGTTGGTGCAGCTCTACTTAGCCTTGCAGTTGCAATGATGGTTAAAAAAAACAAAAGTGAAGCTGCTGTAAAGTAGTGATTTAATGCGGGTGCGGATAAGTACACTTATAGTTAAGACTCTTATCCGCATCTTTTAAAAGAAGGATATTAGAACAAGAGTAGTGAATTTTAATGCAGGCTAAAGAGAAACAGAACTTTATTACAAGAAACAAGAGCTATATCGGAATTGCGCTTCTGTTTATCATCGGACTTTCTGTAATGATGTATCCGCTTGTGAGTAACTGGTGGAACCAGAGATTTGCAAGACAGATGATGCAGAGCTATGACAGGGCGATAAAGAACGGAAACAATGATTTCGATGAGGCGCTAGAAAGAGCAAGGGTATATAATCGCGAACTTTCGCCTAAAGCCGTTCCAGATGCATTTTCATCCAAGGAGAATAAGAGGGACTTGGAGTACGAAAAGTGTCTGAATATCAATAAAGACAGCATGATGGGATACATAATAATCCCGTCCATAGATGTGGAATTACCAATATTCCACTACACCAACGAGGAAGTATTCCAGAAAGGTGTAGGACATCTGTGCGGAAGCAGTCTTCCAATCGGCGGCGAAGGAACACATGCGGTACTCTCGGCACATCGAGGTCTACCTAGTGCAAAGCTGTTTACGGATTTGGATTTACTCAAGAAGGGCGACAAATTCTACCTGCATATAATGGACAAGAAAATGGCGTATAAGGTAGACAGCATAAAGGTCGTTAAACCCAGCAACACTAAGTCGCTTCAGGTTCAGAGGGGCAAAGACTACGTAACGCTTGTAACTTGTACACCGTATGGCGTTAATTCACACCGACTACTTGTTCGCGGACATCGAGTTCCTTACGATGGACAGAATGCTTCAGTGAAAAGAACCAATATAGGGCACATTTTAAAGGTAATTTTATGTATACTTGTTGGATGCGGTATCGCAATATTCATAGGAAGGATTTTGGACAAGAGGAAGAAGTCCACAAATAGTAGATGGAAACACAAAACACAAAAAACAAGCTAAAGGGGAAGCTGTTTAACCTTGTAATCGTTCTGTTGTTTATATCAGGAGCGGCGGTGGTACTGTACCCTGCAGTCAGTGATTTATGGAATAGTCAGTGGAACAATCGCATGAAGTCGATTTACGACAAGTCGGTTAACCTCTATTCCGAGGACACGCTTAAGGACGAATGGAGCAAGGCGAAGGCATACAATGCACAGCATACGGTCAACACCGTGAAGGATGCTTTTGACAACGATGAGTACATCAAGACTCATCCGTACAGTGACCTTTTAAATCCCAGCAAAAATGGCGTCATGGGCTATGTTGAGATTCCGAAAATCGATCAGGAAATCATCATATATCATGGCACATCGTCTAAATCATTAGAGCGAGGTGCGGGACACGTCGAAGGAACTAGCCTTCCGATTGGCGGCAAGAGTTCACACGCAGTAATTGCTGCGCATAGAGGACTGCCGGGAGCTAAGCTTTTTACGGATTTAGACCAATTAAAAAAGGGCGATAATTTCTATTTAAGAATTTTAGACAAGAAACTTGCGTATCGAATAGATCAAATCAGGACCGTAGAGCCTAAAGAGCTCAGCGATCTTGAGATATTTGATGGCAAGGACTATGTCACACTGCTAACCTGCACTCCTTATGGGGTTAACACTCATCGTCTCATGGTTAGAGGCCATAGAGTGCCATACACAGATCATGATGGCGTGAGATCGCCACTATTGGTCTTCTTGAATTCATGGCAGTTCAAGCTAATGGTTGCAGCAGCAGTAATCATAATTGCGATAATCTTCATGCGTAAGCAGAGGAAAAGCCGCAGTTAGTGTGAGAGATAGGACATTGAAATAATGCGAAATGATAGTATGGTAAAGTTTAAAAAATCTATATGGATAGTAGTGCTTTGCTCGCTGATTATGACTATGTTATCAGTGCAGAGTGTTATGGCAGCGCATCCTGATCTAGTTCCAGATGTAGATACTAGCAGACAGGACTCGCTTACTATTAACCTCGTGTACCACAAGGACAGAGTCAATCATGTGGCAGTTCCAGGCGCTACATTTGAAATACACAAGGTTGCGAACTTGACCACTAGTGGAGGAAGTGCAAAGTACAGAGCGGCGGCTGATTTTGCTTCAGCTAACGTCAAGTATAACGGGCTTACCAAAGAGTCTTCTGCTGTAGCTGCTAAGAAGCTATCAGCGATAGTTGACAGGGACAGCTTGGCGGGCACTTCAGGGATTACCAATACTCAGGGACGCGTGTCTTTTTCGGGACTATCACACGGAATTTACCTAGTAAGACAGACTGGCGCTACAGGTCACGCTAAAGCGTATCATCCAGTAGAGCCGTATCTAGTTGTCGTTCCAGGAATCGAGAGAGTTAACAACGAGAACCAGTGGAAATACGACGTTACACTGGAGCCTAAGGTCGCTCTAGTAAAGAAGGATGTTCCACCTGTCGAGGTTGCTTTCAAGCTTACTAAGAAGCTCGAGGGCAAGGACCTTAAGAAGGGAATGTTCAAATTTACACTTAAGGAAGCAGATTCAAACTGGAAGGTTAAAGCCAATGGCCTAACCAAGACAGTTTCAAATGAAAGCGATGGCGGAATTCTGTTCAGATTTAACATCGCCAAAGAAGGAACTTACAACTATATAGTTACAGAGGTAAATGACAGTCAGCGTGATATAGTTTACGACAAGCGTGAGGTACGAGTTGTTGTTACGGTTTATGAAACGGAAGAAGGTCAGCTCAAGGTGAGAGATATTCAGCAGCAAGGCGATGGTGTCTTTACCAACAAGTATAGACGTATAATCATTAAGACCGGAGACACAACAAGGCTTGCGATTTATGCAGTCGCACTTGTGGGTGCCTTGACAACATTAGTGGTATTAGTGAAGAAGAGAAAGAAAAAGGACTCCTAATTTACAAGGGTTTACAGTGGATATTAGGAGAATTGCTTATGAGTAAAAAGACATTTAAGAAAAGCGTTACATCGATTTTCATCGCCGTTGTACTCATTGTAAGTTTGATACCGTTATCGAGTTTGCCTGGTGTGGGAGTACAGACATACGGATCAGATGAGAACATAGAGTTCAAGATTTCACCTCAGAAGGACAGCTACAGTGTGGGCGAGGTGGTATCTGTTACAGCGGCATACAAGAATATCGATGCGAGTAGTGCGGAGAAAAACTTCTCCATCAATCTTGAATATAGCAAAGAAGAGTTGGAATTGACCTCTGGTGCGGAATCACAGTCCGTACAGCTTAAGGGTGGAAATTCTGAAAACTTTGAGTATAAATTCAAGGTTAAGAAGAAGACCGCAAAGCTCAACGATAAGATAAAGATAAAAGTAGCAGAGAAAACAGGAACATCTAGTTTCAGAAGTAGAGCTATGGCTACTGCCAGGAGAGCACCTAGTGTACCTAGGACGGCAACAATCCCTACTGCTGATATTCTAGAACACAATAAGCGTATCGACTACCTCGGTGATGGAGTTAAGAACAACGACACGACTGTGGCTGAAAACCACAAGAAAGACGTTAATGACTTATATCGTATCTATGTTGACGTTACTGGTAAATCGATTGAGAAACAGCCGTTTGACATCCTATTCGTAATTGACCGTTCGTCCAGTATGAAAGAACGTGATATGTACAGTACTCGTACTAATAGCTACGTTAGGAGAGACGAAGCAGCTTCGGAGATGCTAAATGGGTATCCCGGTAAGGAAGGTTTGCTAAGAGAGCTACTTGATCTAAATCCAGGTAATCAGATTTCTGTAATATCCTTTTTTGGATATAGACCGAATACTAACTACAGAGATGATGCTAAAATTGAAAGAGGCTGGGGGCGAAACAGTGCCAATGTAGATATTAGTGCGATGAATGAGCAAGGAACTAACTACAGTGCGGGACTTGCACAGGCATCAGATATGTTTAACGACCCTGCTGTAAAGAACAATGGCCACAGAAAACTCATGGTATTCGTATCAGACGGTGTTCCTACATTCTATGTAGATGATAATGAACAAAGAGGCGGCTGGGGTGACGTCGAGCGTTGGGCTGGACCATCTAAGGAGCCTACTAGGAAGAGGATTAATAAGTTCATTGCAGAACACAAGGATGTAATGATTCATACCGTAGGGGTTTCCAGGGATATCAATGGTGCAACCACAACGAGTAACCCTGAGCTACTAAAGTACATGGCTCAGAAGAGTGGCGGACAGTATATCGGAGTATACAACAATGCTAACCTGTACGAAGAAGTTAAGAAACTGCTAGAAGCAAATATGGTTAACGTACTCAATATCACTGATGAGCTTAGCGACTCTGTAGAATTTTTCAATGTTCAGCCTGATATCAGGGTAGTACGTACGGAAAAGGCTACTGGCAGTGAAGTTGTACTTTATGACAATGGTGTCAGCACGGCAGCCAATATGAACAATGGTCATAAGATCATCGAATCGGTTACATTTACACCATCTACTGCAGCAGATACAACGGGCAAGATGGAGCTAAAGTTCCATAAGGACGAAAAGGTCGACAGTAAGTACAAGTACACTCTTTCGTATAATGTAAAGGTTACTGACAAGGCATACGAAAAGTATGAAACAAACGGGTACGATTCAACTGGAGACACAGATACCGACTACGGAACTAACAAGACAAGTTCTGGAAAGGCTGGATTTAGAGCAAACAAGTCCGCAAGGATTAACTATGAGTTCCAGGATGAGAAGATCGAAGAGCCGTATAAGCATCCAGTAGTACAGATTGCAGACTCTACGTTCGTTCTTGAGAAGACTGACAACACTGGTACAACACAGCTCAAAGGTGCAAAGTTCGATATCTATAAGGCGTCGGCACAGGGCACTGCTGGGGCGGTAAAGATACCGAATACAACCGATAAATGGGGAATTCCATTCAAGACTAATCTAGTAGTAGATAAGAAGATTGATGTAACAGCTCCAGTCGGTGAGTACTATATAGTAGAGACGGAAGCACCAGAGGGTTACTCTATCATTCCTGAGCCTATCAAGGTTAAGGTTAAGAGAAACTCCGTGGAAGTTACATCTGGGGAATCTTGGACAGAGACAACTGCTGCTAATCCAAGTGCAAATGCACTTGCGAAGCTGAGAATTAAGGATAATCCGCTATACGAACTGCCAAAGGCAGGTGGAATTGGAACTTACTTGTTCTACCTCAGTGGAGCTTTCTGTATGACTGCAGCGTGGATGTTCTTCAGAAGAAGACGTAGTGAGGCTTAGACAGTTACAAAGTGCGGATAATTAATTGATATTTACCATCCTTACTAGATAGTGAGTAAGGGTGGTATTTTTTATACCACAGCATTAATGCGATGCCATACCATTAATGCAGATCAATAGAGAAATCGATACAAATTTCTTGCCAGCGCCTAATGTCAGCCAAATTAGAAATTTTGACCGTTATGATAACCTTGGGAGCAGGTTAAGCATTGTAGCCTATATGTATAAAAATAAAATTGTATACGGATTTACATTTATAAAAATGCAATGTATAGAAAAAATTGATACAGACGATGTAGAATTATGAACAAATTCAAAATATCGATAGAAACCCATATAAATTAGGGGTTTTGCAACGATTAAAATTAATTAACTTTAATAATTGTTTTGAATCAATTTCTGCTTAAATTTGATTTATATTTATAAATCTGATAAACTTCTAGAAAGTAGACAAAATTAGTCTTTTTATAGACAAAATGTGTGTTCTTAGTATACATTTGTCATAAAATAAAGACATTGCGCGTTGTTTGGACAGTTTTTCTACTAAAAGGGTATGTGAAATAAAAGAAGGGCTGAGATTTAAGGGACTTTATTATATTAATGATAAAGAGAGACAGATGCATGAGTTTCTAGCCTAGTTTGGTTTGAGCTTATGCATTTTTCTTTATTTATAAATGAAGTGACGAGTGTCACAATAACGTTAATGCATAGTTATATAAAGGAGAAAAGAATATGCAGAGATTAGTAAAAAGACAAATTAGCTGCATCGTAGCAATGGCTATGGTATTGCTACTAGCTATGTCTGTAATTGTTCCGGACAGAGCATATGCGGCCACAACTCACAGTCTAAAGATCACTAATGGTGGTAAGACTGAGCATACTTTTGAAATCTATCAGGTTTTCAAGGGTGACCTATCAGGAAAGGTTCTTTCCAATATCCAGTGGGGTAGCGGAATCAAGGATTCATCTAAGGCAGGACTAGGAAGTGCTAGTGCAAAGGCTAAGACCCTTACTAACGTTACTAAGGCAGAAGAGTTTGCAAATGACATTCAGTCGCACCTAGGAACTCCTGCAAAGACACAGAAGGTAGCTGCAGGCGGCAGCGAAACTGTAACAGGACTTGCGCCTGGTTACTACCTAGTTAAGGATACAGCTAGCACACAGAATAAGGAGAATGGTGCTTATACTTCTTACATTCTTAAGATTGTAGCTGACACTGAGACAAGCGCTAAGCTTGACGTTCCTACAGTTGTTAAGAAGGTTCAGGAGAACAGCGACAAGGAGTGGCAGGATGCTGCTGATTACAACATCGGAGATACAATCCCTTACAAGCTAACTGGTACTCTCCCAACTAACTATGATAAGTACGAAAAGTATGCTTACAAGTTCCACGATGAGATGTCAGCAGGTCTAACTTTAGACCCAGCATCAATCAAGGTTAAGATTGACGGAACTGTTATTGCAAGCAGTAAGTACACTGTTACACAGGATGCTGGTTCAAACAGCTTCACAGTAGCTTTTGCTGACCTAAAGACACTCGACACACCTACAACATCTAACAGCACAATCGTAGTTGAGTACAATTGTAAGCTTAACAGCAACGCTGTAATAGGCGCTCAGGGTAACCCTAATACTGTTTACCTAGAGTACTCAAACAACCCTAACAGAGGTGGAGAAGGAGACTTCGGTAAGACTCCTAAGGATAAGAACATCGTATTCTCTTACAAGGTAATTGTTAACAAGAAGGACGAGAACAACGATCCTCTAGTTGGTGCTGAGTTCACACTTTACAAGAAGACAGCTACTGGTAAGGAAGCAATCACAAGATTCACTATCGACAATACTATGGCTGCAAACAAGACAACATTTACATACAACGGTCTAGATGCAGGTAAGTATGTACTCGAGGAGACAAAGACTCCAACTGGATACAATAGCATTGACCCTATCGAGTTCACAATCAAGGCTGATTACGATAAGACTTCAGATGATCCTAAGCTAACTAAGCTAGAGAGTCTTGGTGTGCTAACATTTACAGCAGACAAGAATGCTGGATCGCTTTCCGCTGACGTTGTTAATAACAAGGGCTTCACTCTTCCAGAGACTGGAGGAATGGGTAGAGCTCTAATCTACGTTCTAGGAACAATTCTTGTAATTGGTTCACTCGGATACATGAGACGCAGAAAAGGAGCAACTATTAAGTAACAATGGGCAAGATGAAAAGAATCATCCCCAACATAATAGTTTCGATAATGCTGATTGGGGGGATTGGCCTTTTGGCCTACCCGACGATTAGCGATTGTGTCAACGAATTGCACTCTTCGAGAGCGATAGGGAGCTATATCAAGAAGACTAAGGACATTTCCAAGGAGAAAAAAGCACAACTTCTAAACGAGGCAAGGGAATACAATCAGACTTTGGTCGATAAGAAGAATCGATATTTCCTTAAGCCAGAAGAAAAAGAGCAGTATAACAAGCTGCTAGACGTTACCGACACAGGCATTATGGGATACGTTGATATACCAAAGATTAAGGCATATATACCTATTTACCATGGTGTTGATCCGGGAGCGCTTCAGATAGCGACAGGGCATATACCGGGAAGTTCTTTGCCGGTTGGTGGTCCAAGTACTCATAGCCTTATTTCAGGCCATACGGGGCTACTGTCAGCCAAGCTTTTTACAAATATTGATCAGCTCGAAGATGGTGACATCTTTATGATTCATGTATTTGATGAAGTGTACGCATACAAGGTTAATAAGATTGACACTGTGCTACCTGATGAAGTTGAGGATTTGGAGATTGAAAAAGGCAAGGATTACGTAACACTAATTACGTGCACTCCTTATGGTGTCAACTCGCATAGACTTCTCGTGAGAGGAGAGCGCACCAAGTATACGAAGACACAGAAAGTAGAAGACGTTATTAAAATGGTCGTGCTAAAGTATATCGCGATATCGATTGTTGGAGTTTTGGCTCTGATAATTTTGGTAAAGGTGTACTTAGCAAGGCGAAGAAAAAGAAAGGGATTAAATGAAAAGTAATAGAATTTCTTTAATATTAATTCTATGCTTCAGTTTTGTATCTTTCATACTTCCATCCCATGCTGTGTATGCAGACGATAATGTGAGCTTAAATATCACGCTGACTTATGAGCAGAAGGCTATAAGTGGCGCACAATACTCCATATACCAGATTGCAGACCTAAAGGCTGATAAGACTGGTTATACCTCAAGAGCTCCGTTTGGCTGGAATGGGAATTTAGAAGAACTTAAAACCGTAGATGCTCAGCTAAAGTTAGCGCGTCGTCTAGAAAAGCAGAGCCATAGGGCTCATGCGGTGATGACGCTAACGACTGGCCGTGACGGAATGGTTCGGTTTACTGGTTTGAGAAGTGGAATGTATCTCGTGGTACAGACAGGGGCAACTGGAGAAGCTGCAGACTACACAACTATGCAGCCATTCTTAGTGATGGCTCCAAGATTTGAGAATGGCGTTTGGAACAAGGTTGTGAATGCCAAGCCAAAGCCAGAGGTACAGAAGAAACAGAAACCGAAAGTCACCAAGAAAGTTAAGACTGGTGATAATAGCGAATTGTTCTGGTGGAGCGGAGTGCTTATGATCAACGGTGGACTGCTGGGCCTCCTTGTCCTAAGGAGAAAGAATAAGATGGGAGGAGTGAGCTAATGAATAATAAGACTTTAGTTAAAAAGCTCTCATCCTTGCTGATAATCCTCGCCGTCTTGATACAGATGTTCCCAATTTCTGCATATGCACAGGAAAACGCGACACGCGGAGTACGTACTAGACATGTGAGAGCATCAAGAGCAGTTGTAGAGACCTATGTGAAGTTCAGTATACGATCTCACACTGGCGAAATTATAGCCGGAAAAGTGCAATATAATCTCATGGAGGTGAATGGCAACTCTGAAAAGTTAATTACAGGTGGAAATGGATTTGTGAGTGCCATAAAACCAGATGTTGAATTTACAGGGCTAAAGCTAAACACTACCTATAAAATGTATATAAAAGCAGTACCACCAGGATACGAGAGGCCAGTTCAGAGTGTTGCGGAGTTTTACTTCGATACCTCTGGAATTCACTTCACTAAAGGAAGTGGAGGCATAGTTCTTCGTCAAACCGCTGATTTTGCAAAAGTTGGAATGGGATTCTTTGTACAGGATACGTCTGGAACTGCAGTTAAGCCCGTAACCTTCGAGCTTGTTAAAGAGGGTGATAGTGGTGACACAAGTATCAGCATTCAAGTAAATCCGGGAACCGGAAACAGGTATGACATCGACATTACAAAGCGTGATATTGAGCTTAACAAAAAGTACAAGCTAAAAATTAAGAGTGTTCCATCTGGCTTTCAACTCCCTACAGGCAATGTAGCGGAATTCTATTTCTCTAATGAGGACGAAAAGCTTTTCATAAGATTTACAAAGGGTGGTAATACCGCAATCCTGAAGAAGGTTGGAGAACGAGATAAGCCTCTTGCTGCTAATGAATACTACGGATTCGTAGGGTATGGAGATAAAATCAAAGTATCCAAGAGTAACGAGAGTTCTTCAGGTGCAGAAGCATTTTGCTTCAGAGCAGAAGACACTTTCCCAGGATTTGGAGACAATGCCGTATATAAGGAGTACATAAACGATGCGGATGCTCTATATAGGTCGGCTCAGAGACCTAGGGTTGGAAAAAAAGAGCTCTATGATGCAGTAAGAAAGATATACTACTACTGCGAAACGCACAAGGAAGAGCTTCTAAAGGATTATGGTCTAAATGATTCAAGTTTCTGGAGAGATTCGGTAGATCACGACCAGGACTATGGATATTATAAGGCGATGCAGGAGGCATTTTGGTACTACTCAAATAGCCTGGATGATATAAAAAAATATCCTCAAGGGTCTAATGAGTACACCAGGATGAAGACGGCAGTTAACCACATCCTATCCGAGAGCAAGAAGGTTTCTGATGCAGATATGAAATCGGTAACTGTTAAGGCGTATATGACAGAGATGAAGAACAAGCATTCTCAACCATATCAGCAGCTGGTATCATTCGAACTTAAGAAAACTACTGAAATCAATGTGCTTAAGGTTGATGAGTCGGGAGCAGCGCTAAATGGTGCGGTGTTTAAGCTTGAGAAACTAAATGATGCGTCGTTCCCTCCAGTATTCGTAGGTAGAAATCAGCAGATTTCTGAATTCAAGTTCGAAGGACTATCTGCTGGCGATTATCGTCTCACTGAAGAGAAGACGCCAACTGGCTATAAACTGCTCGGGGAATCGATAGACTTTACGATAGCAGAACAAGGAAGCAAGTTCACTATCACGCAGACATCGAATAACCCGCTTGTAACGCTTGATGGATCTAGCTTTACATTTAAGGTTAAGAACGAAAAGCTCAAGACGAGAATCACTATCAACAAAAAGTGGTTTGATGCCGACGGGCAAGAGGTGCAGCGTTCAGCTGGTTCAATCACCTACAACCTGATGCAGATTTCAACAACTGATAACGGAACAACTACAGAGAAGGTCTATAAGGCTGGAGAGACACTGTCAGCTTCAGATAACTGGACGAAAACCTATACGGATTTGCCGGTGTCAGGAAAATCGGACAATGGCGATGATGTTACTTACGGTTACTACGTAGTTGAGACGGCCGTGCCAGATTACGATACTAGCTACAGCAATAGTAACGGTGCGGAAGTTCAGACACCAAAGGATGCAGCGGTTTCATCAGGAACTATTACGATCAAGAATACTGAGAATATGAGGTTCCTGCTACCTGAGACTGGAGGTCTTGGTAGAACCGTGCTGTATATCGCAGGGGTGATACTCGTGCTCATATCGGCAGGGGTGATTATCACTAGGAAGAATCGTTTAAAGAACGGTACGAAATAAGAAGCTAGAGAGCGACTGCTTTATGTGGTTGCTCTCTTTTTTGCCATAAAGCCACGTGAACTCCGCATAACCTAAGGGTGTCGTGCATTTGCGTGTTAGATGTAGACGTTTAAATTTCAAGAATTATGCAATACGAAAAATATTTTTAAAAAGTTTTCGTAATTCATTTTGCGTTCATCTTTCTCATTTAATATATGGACAACAAGAAACAACGGCAACAAATTCAAGTTTAAAAATGAAAGAGAAAGAGGTACGGACATGACAAAGATTTTCAAGAAAAAGACATTAACAAAGCTTATCGCGCTTGCAGTTTTTATCTCAGCGCTCGGTTCAGCAGTTGGATGCTCAAGCAATCATGATGAGAAGGCTGTGCGCAAGGCGAAAGTAACAGTTCAGCAGGCAGAGGAAACGGCACTCAAGGAATCGAATGGAGGAACTGTTATAGGATATGAGATAGATGTTGACAATGAAACTGTAGTGTATGAAATTACCGTTAGCGACACTAATTCTGTAAAGGAATATAAAATCGATGGAGAATCAGGGAAAGTCCTGAAGGTTGAGGCAGATAACTTCAATTCAGATTCTGAAGACAAGGCTCTCATAGGTGCGAAGCCACAAGTTGACCTTGCAAAGGCTGAAACACTAGTGAAAGAAAAATATGCTAAGGCAATTATCATGAAGCTTAAGCTGGATGTTAATGAAAATGCTCTCGTATACAAAGTAACTGTAATAGATGGTAAACAGACGATTGATGTAAAGATGAGTGCTGTCGATGGAGCGTTCTTAGCAGAAGAAAATGAAGATCAGGATGACTAGTTAATAGTATATGATTGTATATAAAATCTCGGTTAGATTATCTAGCCGAGATTTTGCGTATAAGATGATATAATAGGCGACAATAAAGAAAGTAAAGGAGCGAGACCATGAAGCTGTTAGTAATCGAAGATGAGGTTATGCTTAATAGAAGTATAGTAAAGCTTCTAAAGACTCAGCAGTACAGTGTTGATGCGGCATATGATGGGGAAGAAGCGATTGACTACATAAGAGCAACTAATTACGACGTAATAATTTCAGATATAATGATGCCTAGACTTGATGGACTTGGTGTGCTTAAGTATCTAAGAAATCATCAGATTAAGACGCCCGTCCTCATGCTAACCGCAAAGGATGCGCTAGAAGATAAGGTGGCGGGATTAGATGCTGGTGCGGATGATTATCTAGTGAAACCTTTCGAATTTGATGAGCTTCTGGCGCGAATCAGAGTTATGCTTAGGCGTAACAATAGGGAGAACCTTACGAGTAACGTGCATTTTGGTGATTGCTGCTTAGACTTTGTAAAGAAAACAGTTACCAAGAATTCATCTCTGGTTGATTTAACCTCTAAGGAGTATGCGCTGCTCGGTGTTTGGTTAGACATCCTAATGTAATATTGAGCAGGGAGCAGATTAGAGAGCACATCTGGGACTTTGATTACGAGGGTGAGTCGAATATTATCGATGTGCTGGTAAAAAACATTCGTAAGAAACTAGAGAATCCGTCGGTCATTCAGACGAAAAGGGGAATGGGATATGTATTCAAATCAGAAGAAAAGCAATAAAGCACGAACCATCGTCTCGAGAGTTACTCGTTGGTACACGATATTTGTAGCTGGTATATTTATCGTGATGTTCAGTGCAGCACTTGCGGTTTCTGATACATGGTCGAGTTATATCACTAGAACAGAACTTGAGCACGCGACAATGGATATGGCCTCAGAACTCGGCGATTTTGAGTCCTTTGACGACGGTACATATTTTGCAATATATAGTAAAGATAAAAAACTTGAGCGAGGCATACTGCCACAGGGGTTTCATGAAAATGCACCATTTTCACCAGGAAGGATATCGAAGTACAATTCTGATGGGTTTAATTTCTATTACTTTGATACATATAACAAAGATGAGCAGAAATGGGTTCGTGGCATACACTCCATCAAGTGGCTCAGCAATGAGCTGCAGATATTTCTGCTGGCACTTATTGCACTCGCGCCTCTTACGATAATTATTATGAGGTTCGGCGGCAGAAGAATACTTAACCACGGTTTACTTCCGATAAAAGACGTTACAAACATGGCTGAGGATATCGCAAGAAGCCGCGACTATACGAAGCGCATTGATGCCTCGTATAAACACTCGTATGATGAGACGGCGAGACTTGCAAGCGTGTTTAACAAAATGATTTTCTCTATACAGGAAAATTTCGATAAGGAGAAGCAGTTCAATCAGAACGTATCGCACGAGCTCAGAACACCACTCTCGGTGATAATGGCAGAAAGTGAGTTCGGAGCGAAATACGCTGACGATTTAGAGAGTGCAAGGGAGTCCCTTGAGGTAATAAACCACCAGGCTAAACTGATGAAGGATATGACAGAGCAGATTCTTGAGCTTTCTAAGGCCGAGCAGTTATGTTGGTCTGATTTGGATAGGCTGTCGCTTTCGGAGCTCGTCACAGAATACTGCAGACAGCACGAGCGAAAGTGGGTAGAATCGGAACTGAAATTTGATATAGAGATTCAATCGGACATATGGATTTATGGTCACAAATTGATGCTTTACCGTGTGCTTGATAATCTCGTGAGCAATGCTCTTAAGTTCTCCAATACGAGGGTTCTGATAAGGCTGGAACGCAATCAACAGCGAAATCTTGACAAGAGTCAAAAGAATGGACTGGGAAAAAGCGAAAAAAAAGAGACAACCGCTGGCTTTGATACAGCGACTCTAAAAGTAGTGGATGACGGAATCGGCATATCACCAGATCATATAGCTAAAATCTCGGATAGGTTTTATCAAGTCGATGAATCAAGAAATAAAGAAATTAACAGTGGGCTCGGACTCGGACTATCATTTGTGAGGGAGATTGCGGAGCTTCATAGGGCGGAGTTCAAGATAGTCTCAGAGGAAGGTGATGGTGCTGAGTTTAGACTCAAATTTATCATGTGTTAAGGAGCTATGCCCTCAATCTATGCTCTAACATTGGACTGTAACAAAAGCAATAAAAAAACAAGGTTAAAAAACAAATAAAAGTTGTAGTAAACACCAATTTTATTGATTTTGCAACATTTAGTAGTGTGTATGCGATTTGCAAAATATCTGGACTTCGTGTAAAATAAACGAAATTAGTTAAGAATTACTTATATAATGCGGTAGTGCGTTATATAGAGGATTTTTGCATTATATCGTTAAAAGCTGCGCTGTGCATTTTTGTGCATGTGTAGCTTAAGATAAGTGTATTTATAAGGAGGGATTATGAAGGCAATTAGAAGCAAAGCGGTGTCCATACTGTGCTTGATGGCCATGATTATCACAACTCTGATATCTGGTATTCCATCAGTAAGTGCGGCGGCTTCAGGTGTGTCATCAGGAACTAGTGCGTCAGCTTTCTCTGACACGATTAATTTTGGCCAGAGCGGTTCTCTTACGCTAAACCTAAAGCCTACTTCGCCTACGACAGTAAGGACAGAGACGAATATCACAACAGGAATTGAGATTGATGCGACGGCGCTGACGAAGCCAGTCGAGGGACTGTATCTCGAGATTGAAGTGCCAACGAAGCAGACATCGAAGAACCAAAACGATACCAACAATATCGCTGATGGAACTTACCTGGATAACTTCGCGACGCCAGCTTCCAAGACACAGCCTATCATTAAGTCAGAAGAGACAATCGTGACTAACGATGGGAAAACTATTAAGCGAATTTATCTGAACAAGATAGACAATACGGTAAGATTGCAGCTTCCATATGTAATGAGCTTTGCAGATAAGACTACACCAAGTGATTTTAAGCTTAAGCCAGTAGTTCGCATGTATAGTGCTGATGGCACTAAGCTTTCTACACTTGAGGATAAGACTTATGGTGTTACTTATCCAAAGCCATGGCTCATGAAGATAGTTGCGGGAGAAGAGACAGACGATCAGCTCGTATATGCTGGTGCATCTAGCAGGACGAATCCTTCGTCTATTTCAGAAGATGGTGCATCGGATATTAACTACAACTTTAAATTGTATCAAGAGTACAGGGCATATCGCTCAATTATAATCACTGATAAGCTTCCGACATATGTTGATAGCGCAGGCAATACAAGGACTGCTAAGTTTGACCCGGCAAAGAACCCGAACTGGACTCTCGGTGCCGACGGTAAGACGGTTACGCTAAGATTCGACATACCTACGGGCGTTAGGGATTTGCACGATTACATCAGGGATAATCTGCCAGCTTATTCAAATCTTAAGCTGTCATTCCCAGGTGCAAAGTACATGAATGGATCTAATAGAGTAAACTTTACGAACACTGCAGAGATACAGGGAATTCCATTTAATCCGGGTGCAGCTGAGGCTATTGTCGGAAAAGTCGCTGGAAATGAACACAATTTTGATGATGATACGAAGCGTTTCCGCTTAGCAGGTGATGACTACAACGGCGATGGAATGCTCGGTAAGAAAGGTCCGCTTACCATTCCGTTCGATAAGAACAGTCTTGCGGTAAGAGAGCTGGAATATGCTATCAAGTTGGTTAACAAGCTCGATAGACCGCTTACAGACATTGAGATTTATGAGGATGTTCAGAACACTGGTGGTCGTCTATTTATGACGATGATAACGGGGAACCTCGTAGGTGTAGGTTCGAGAGCAAATCTCAATCTCTCACAGCTAGAACTAAGAGGCTATAAAGCTGACGGAACGTACGATGTTATTCCGCTTACTAACAATGGCGCAGCATGGCTATTTAAAGGCGAGGTAAATGCTGATAGCAAGGAAAAGCTTCAGTCATACCTTGATCAGATCAATCAGGGCACATTAGATCCTGCAAATGCTGGTGCAGTTGATCCTAAGTACAAGAGAGTGGGCTTATACCTCAAGGATTTCACACTCGCACCTTCAGCAAACTTAGAGTTTAACCTCAAGATGATGTTTATCAATCCTTTCGGGGAAACCTATAACGATAGACCTATCAACAATACAGTCAAGGCCGATGTCAACAGGGTTAACGAAGATGGCTCCAAGACGAAGATGAATCTGTCTGGTAGCTGGAACTCGTACTTTACTCCTTTCACCGAGAAGGTGTGGTTAGGTAAGGAAACTCGCAATCAGAGGGTGGGGATGCCAAACGAGAGATTCACTGCCAGAGTAGGTTTTAGGCTTGATACACTTTCTGGAGCACGATATCTAAAGAATCCAACATTCGTGGATCTACTGCCAACCGGTGTTTCGTATGATCAGCTCACGAACGTTTCGCCGATAGTTGGTTCGAAACCAGTTCAGTCGGTGGAGTTTATCAAGAACTACAACGAGACTGGCCGAGATGCGGTTAAAATCGTTCTACCTTCAGGCTACGTATATGAATATGCGAATATGTCTTATGATATTGTCGATTTATATGTAAATAATGACGTAATACCTAGCAAGGCAGAGAATGATCAGTTAAATAATAATAACGATGTTTATTTCTACGCCGACAACTGGACAAATGGAACGCCAGCAGATTTCGCTGGTCTCTATAATACGAACAACTTCGTAAAAGACACACTAGACATCAATATAAATGGTGTCGTGGATGAGACTATACTAAAGGCAACTGCCAAGGTTCTGGGTAACAACGTAGAGAGTATTCAGTCGGATAAGCACATAAGAAGCCTTGAGCCGAATACCCCAGGAGGTGCTGCTGTATACGGAAGGGCATTTACGAGAAATACAATCTCAACAGATTTTGCCGATGTGACAAATACGAGTGGATTATTCCAGTATCGCCTAAGTGTTCGTAACTATTACAACATGGCGATGGACAAAATTCTCATGTATGACGTGTTCCCACATGTAGGCGATGGCAGAAATTCTGCATTTAGCAACACCCTTCAGGGACCACTCGAACTAAAGATCGGTTCTACAGATGTAAGCAATAATTACGATATATATTACCGCACGGATAAATATCCTGATAGAACGGACAAAAACGAGCTAAATAGCTCTGCTTGGACTAAAAACCCTGGGGATTACACTAAGGTTAAGGCTATCAAGATTGTAGGTAAGAATGGTACGACTTTGGAGCCGTATACAGTTCTGTCTGCATACCTCACGATGAAGGCCCCAACTTACGATCCTAAGCTATCAGAGGCTGTTGCTAACAACACATTCAGTGTTATATATAACGACGAAGTAAAGCTTCGTGAGACCGATGTTGTTTCTAACAAGCTGATTGATAAGATGGATGTTGAAGCAACTAAGAAGTGGGTTGATACTGAGGGCAATGAAATTGCAACTCCGGATGTTAACGAAATTACGGTAAAACTCTTTGCCAATGGTGAAGATACTGGTAAGACCGCTAAGCTGACAGCAGCGAATAACTGGAAAGCAAAGTTCACACAGCTTCGCCAGTACACTGTGGTTCAGAATAATGATGGCACTACAACTAAGACGCCAATCGTTTATACGGTGAAGGAAGCTAACCAGAACGGGAATAACAAAGTAACATACAGTGGCAAGACATATGACGTTACAGCTAATTCTGTTCAGGTAAATCCAGCTTCGCCAACATCTCAGCTAGGCATCACCATAACAAATACGATGGAGCAGGAGCAGGTAGAAGTTTCAGGAACTAAGACGTGGGACGATAACTTCAACCAGGATGGCAAGCGACCAGCATCGATCAAGGTGAACCTACTAGCTAACGGCGATAAGGTTCAGGAAAAGACTGTAAATGCAGGAACCAACTGGAGCTATACGTTCTCGAACTTGCCTAAGTATAAGGCTGGACAGGAAATCACATATACAGTTTCGGAGGAAGCTATAGAAGGATACACTGCGACGGTAAATGGCTATGATATTACCAATAAGCACGACCCAGAGTACATCGACATTCCTGTCAAAAAGGTATGGGAGAACGATAGCAGTGTAATCAGCAGCCGTCCTAACAAGATTCACGTAAAGCTTTATGCTAACGATGAGATGATTGAGGAGCGAGATATCAAGGCAGCTGATAACTGGAAGCATACATTTGCAAACCTACCTAAGTACAAAGGTGGCAAGGAGATTAAGTATGCTATAAAGGAAGATGCTGTAGGTGGATACACCACTAAGGTTACCGGAGGTTCGGCTGGCTTTGTAATCACTAACACGTATGAGCCAGAGAAGCCAAACGTGCCAAAGACACCAGATAAGCCTAAGAAGACAGGACTACCTAAGACAGGTGATAGTTCAATACTTATGTTCTATACAGGGGCAATAATTCTGGCGCTAGCTGGTTTAATATTGATTATCGGAGTGAGAAAGAGAATTTCTGAATAAAAAGTCATTTCTGACAATACGGGTTACTAGAACAAAAATATAAAAAAGAGCATGATTACGAACATCTTCGTTTATTATGCTCTTTTGCTTTTCAATGGGGCAAAAAATATCCGTATGAAATGCTTGAATCGAAATAAATAATTATGTAAAATGAACGATTTTATATTGAAACAACTAGACATAATTGGTAAACTTAATTGGAGTTAAGAAATTAGCGTGTAAAATCAATGCAAAGGAAAATGATTATGAAGAGAGTAAGAAATTTTATTGGATGTCTACTATCTCTAGTTATGGTAGTAGGACTCATGCTTCCTTTGGCGAGCATGAACGTTAACGCTGCAACACCAAGAGAGGTAACAGCTCGTGTTACTAAGTTCTCTATCCAGAATATTGCTGGGGCAGACAAGAACAGCGTATATAAAGGAGATACATTCTATCTAGCTATGGAATGGGATGCTAGTGCAAATGGTGCCAACATGCGTGCGGGTGACTATTTTGACATCAAGCTTCCAGATCAGGTTTTCTACCCAGGTGGGGCTGAAAAGCTAGACTTTGATATATATGATTTAGATGGCAATACGGTGGTAGGTAGAGCCCATATTACACCAGGTGCTAACAACCGTGGCGGCAAGGTAAGAATTACCTTCAACAATTGGGTTAACGGCAGAGAAGGTGTTAAAGGTAAGATCAGTATCGCTGCAAAGCTTGAGCTTACACAGATAACTCTAGACGCAGATAACACGCTAAATATCACAGTTGGATCACAGGTGCTTCCAATTACATTCCACGTTTACGGACCTGGCATACTTCCACCAGAGGTTCTCGGCAAGTGGGGCAGTGCGGCCCCTGATGCTAATGAGGCAAAATGGATTGTACGTATAAACCACAAGAAAGACACGCTCACTAACCTAGTAATTTCCGACAAGCTCACAGATGGACAGGGAGACGAGAAGTACGTCCCAGGAAGCTTTGTTTTGACAGAGACAACTATCGATGCAATGGGATATGAGCACGGTACACCAACAGTTGTTGATATAACTGGCAAGCTCAATATCGCTGCAGATGGAAGATCATTCACTCTAAGAATGGGGAATATAGGACAGAAACAGTACATACTCGTGTACCGTTCGACTTACCATCCAGGAACATTGCTCAAGAACCTGGCACAGTTAGTGGCAAGTGAGCAGAGAACAGAGATCGTTTCTAACTACAAGGTTATGGATTCATCTGGAGATGCTACTGGAATATTCTCCAAGACAACTGTAAAGGTTGAAAAGAAGTGGGTTGGAAAAGCTAAGGATTCCGCTACTGTTAAGTTATATGCTAACGGCGTAGATACTGGCAAGTCGGTCGTTCTAAATGCTGCAAATAACTGGAGGGGTGAATTTGCAGAGGTGCGCAAGTACAATGATGATGGCGAGAAGATAGAATATACCGTTAAAGAGGTTGGTTCTACTGGATACACAGTAAAGGTGACGGGAACTCAGGAAGATGGTTTCACTGTTACAAATACTGAAATTCCGCCAACAACTCCAGGGCCTAAGACTCCAAAGAGCAGACTTACACCTAAGACTGGAGATAGCAACAACATAGGCATGTATGGATTGATTCTACTATCATCAATTGCGGCAGCAAGTGTGCTAGTGATGAGAAAGAAGAGTTTATAGGCTCACGATTAAACAGAAGTAAAATTGTATTTCAAAAAAACAACATATAAAAAGATGGTGACTGAGGCACCATCTTTTTATTGTCTAAAACAATATTAGGCGTCAAATCCTTGTGTTCCAGTGCGATGAAGACATTGGCTAAGTAATATTGACATATATAGTCTAAAATTGAATAAATATGCATCTCATGATAAAATACAAAAATACGTGTATGCGTAGTAAAAGGAGGAAGTATGCGTAAAACTATCTCAAAATTACTATCTTGTATGCTTGCGTTAATCGTAGTTGTTACTGGTGCGATGCCGAGCATAGGAGCTGTGAGTGCGGCGACTACAGACTTAAAGATAACCTCAGTAAAAGTAATAAATACTGAGACTGGTGCTGTTGTGGCAGACCTTATGGCAGGGCAGAAGCCTGAGCTAAAGGTTGGAGCAACGTATGCGCTTGATGTGGATTATAACATACCGCAGGAGCTTCGAAATTCTGATACTTATTTTACAGCAACACTTGGAAATGGACTTTACTTCAAGGCTTTACCAGGTGCGACATTTACACAGGGACCAATTACGGCAACTGGTTTTGAAGAGCTTGTAAAGACTCCGACAGGAACGGGAACATCTCCATATAATTATCCGACAGCAGGCTCTGATAAGTCACGCGCTGGAGATGTGACATATAAGACTAAGAAGGGACTCGATTCAGCAGCTTCGCATAAAGAAATTACATTTGCAGTTGACGAGGCCTATATTAACCAGGATAAGAACCAGGTACTTTCAGGCGCAATCAAAGTTCGTGTAGGTACGAGTACGACTAATTCAACTGACTCTAAGTCATACGATGTCATTGGTGCAGATGAGTTTTCCTATGGATTCTGGAATGACCATAGTTCGGAGGTTATATCTAAGGGGGATACAACTTCTAAGATACAGACATCATCTGTTTTTTCGCATGCCTGGAACAATATTAGCGGCAAGGCATTAACCGAAGCTAACAGCAAGACAACAGTTGAAATTGTCTATCCTAAGGATGTGGAATTAATAAGCCTTGAAGAGACGAGTCTATATCGTACAAATGGAACTGTTGAATCAACAACTGTCGTTGGAGACAATAAAGTATCTGTAGTGTCCTGGAATGAGCCAGGTTCATATAGCGGTGGACTGACATTTAAGCCGCATATCAAGGTTGATGCGAACAGTACACGTGCAAATGGTAGTTCTTTTAACGTGCAGATTAAGAACCTACACAAGACAGTTTGGAATGATTCACCGAATGCGGATAGAACTAGTAAGAATAACATTGCAACTCTTACTGTACAGCTAATCGACGGCTCTGATCCTGAATCAATCAATAGCAGAACGACAGTTCAGAGTGCTCCAAACTGGTCATATAAGAAGTATGACACATACAATGTAAGGCTAGGCTCACTTCTCATCAAAAACGAGCTTTCTATACCTTCTCGTAAGGCAAAGACTATCGAGATGAAGCTCGATACAACTGATAAGGCAATAATTAGAGGCGTAACAATTCCTTACAAGGAAGGTATGACATATGGGCAGATTCACTGGACTGCTTCTGATGGAACTAGTGGAACTGCAGATCCGAGCATATTGGAGAAGTCTGGTGTGTCGGCTCTTATCAAGAATACCAAGCTGGGGCTAGATATAAATACATCGATTAAGTCCATTAAGGTAGATATCGGTAAGCTTCCAGCTGGCTACGATGGAGTTAGACCTAACTCAGACCTTCTAGATGGAAACAAGCTGGGACCAGGGGAATTCTATGGATGGAGCTATATTCCAGCAGGAGTTTTCGGTACATGGAAGAAGGGAGAGAAGGACGACGTAGTAAGCAAGATTAGCTTCTACAATTCTGACGAAACACCTTCTGAAGCGGACACAGTTACGACAAAGGCTTCAAGTAGAGAACCTGAAGTTCTTAACGGAGTTGGAAGCATTAACAAGACGCAGGTCCTTGGCGGCAACGAATTCAAGATTAGTGGTCGAATCAATGATGCTAACTGGGATTGGAACCCACTCCAAGAGCCAGTACTCTATGTGATGATGCCGGAAGGATTCAATTATAAGGATCTGACTATTACTAACGGCACGCTCGGAACTCCGACGTATGTGGGCGAGTACAGAGATGTAAATGGAACACCTATTAAGGTGTGGAAATACACGGTGGATGTTGGTAAGGAGACAAGAGGTCAGTACCAGCCAGACTTTACTATCAAGTCAATGAATATGAGCATGACCGTGACTACTAACGAGAATGCGGCAAAGGGCACATATCATATAAATGATTTCTTTGCTTTTACGACTAAGGATTTCAAGGAAATCGGGGCAGTGATTAAGCCTGAGAAGTGGGACAGAAGCAATTGGTCCACTAATAACAGCAGATATGCAAAGACTGAAAACGGCAAGGCAAAGAGCGTGTTCGATGACAAGGTAAACTCTGGTGAGTTCATGGTATCGCTATCGGAAGGGCCTGGAGTTGCTATTCAGCAGGCGGCTGCCGTACGCGGTGATTCCAAGCTTCTCGTGGAGGACAAGACTACTGGAGAGAATATAGAGTACAAGTACGACCCAAGCACTGCTCAGACTAAGGCTGATACAACTCCAGTTCTGAAGAGGGGCGATAAAGCTACTCTCAGAGTTACACTTAGAAATAATGCTGCTCAGGGACTGGATCACGCGAACGTGTTTGTGCCACTTCTCAAGAAAGATGCAAACTACGGTGCTAGCTTCAATCCAGAAGGAAAGAACAACTTCCCGCTTAAGCTAGATTCTGTAATAGTTTCGCCTAACTTTAAGGTTGAATATATCAAGCTTCACCCTGGCAAGACTTATAATGTCAACAAGGCACCAAGCGCTGCAGATTACGATGTGGTAACTGATCCGTCGGATGCCGATATGGTTCATCTAGTTTCGACAAGGCCTTTGGCTGAGGGTGACGGAGGGTCAATCGACGTCGTATATAAGGTGGCATCAGATCTGCCATATGCATACAATGAAAAAATTAATGTGTTATCGCCAGTGCTCGACTACGATATCGGTGGTAACAAGTCGATAAGCACACTTGCGGCTTCAGCAGTATCGTTTTCTGCTCCAGAACCCGAGAAGGTTGAGGTTTCAGGAACTAAGACATGGGTTGATGCCAATGACCAGGATGGAATCAGACCTGACTCTGTAACATTTAAGCTCTATGCTGATGGAGTAGATACAGGTAAGACTTCAACTACAAATGCGGCGAGTAACTGGAAGTATAAGTTCGAAAATCTTGATAAGTATAAGGCTGGTACAGCTATTACCTACACAGTTAAAGAGGTTAATGTAGATGAGTACACCGCTGTTCAGGACGGGTTTAACTTCACCAATAAGCACACCCCATTCACTAGAACTGTTAAGGTTACTAAGAAGTGGGCGAACGATATTGCTGGAGATAGACCTTCTTCAATCAAGGTTCGACTCATTGCCGATGGAACTGAAGTAGCAGATAAGACTGTTACACCAGATGCTAACGGTGAATGGACTGTAGAGTTTGAAAACCTGCCTGTCAACAAGGATGGAAGTAAGATTAAGTACACCATCAAGGAAGATGATGTGAAGGATTATACGGTAGAGTACTCAGGCAATCCAGATGATGGATTTGTCATCACAAATACTCATATCGATAAGCCGACGCCTAATAAGCCAGGTAGTAAGACAATTGTCAAGAGACATGGCCCTAAGACTGGCGACATGACAAATATTATGCTTTACGGTGCAGTGCTTGTAGTAGCAATACTTGGATTGCTATTCGCTTTCATTAGAAGACGTAATAAATAATAAGTAACTGCAAGCTATCCGATTGTCGGGTAGCTTGCTTTTTTAAGATTTGCTAGTATATATAGAAATAATCACAACATCTGATCGATGAGATGTAGATGAGTGAATAGAAAGGTAAATACAATGAGTAAAAGAGGAGAGCTTGCAGTTGAACGCAAGCATAATGGATATAACTGTGCACGTCATGTAAAAGAGGGAAGAACAATATGAAAGCAATTGAAGCATTATTTCCAGTATTTTTCATGCTGTTTCTGGGCCTACTGGCAAGAAAAAGACAATGGATTACATTTGCGCAGAACGAAGGCGCTAAGAAGCTAGTATTTACAATTTTATTTCCGTTACTCGTATACAAAGTACTTGTATCATCAGAGCTTAAGAGTACTTTCCTTGTGCAAATCATATACATGGATATTATCTGGTTAGTGATTCTGTTTATAGGATTTAAACTCACTCGTTTTACTGGGGAAAAGTACGCACACATCTCGCCGTACTTACTAGTGACTTGTGAGGGTGGAAACGTAGCGCTGCCACTATACATATCTATAGTCGGAACGGCTCATGCGGTGAATATCGTTACATTTGACGTGGCAGGTATATTGATAAATTTCGGAGTTTTACCAATCATTGTGACTAAGAAAGTCGTGGGGCAGGTAGAGTGGAAAGAACTACTCAAGAAGATATTTACTAGTTCGTTCATGATTGCAGTTATTGGTGGCGTCTTTATGAACCTAACCGGGCTGCACAAAATGATTATAGGTATGGGGCTTGAAGCAACTTTCAACTCGACGATGGAACTCGCTATTACTCCGATTACAGGGATTATCCTATTTACACTAGGATATGAGCTGAAATTCCAAAAGGAAATGATTTCTTCGCTAGCAAGACTTGCGTTAGTTAGGCTCGTCCTCTGCTCGATAATCATAGGACTATTCTATGTGGTATTTCCAGAGCTCGTAGCGGAGAAGGTATTCGAGATAGCAATTCTGCTGTACTTCATGTGTCCAACAGGATTCCCAGTGCCGCTTCAGGTACAGTCGCTCGTTACCTCTGAAGATGATGAAAGCTATATGTCGGCATTCATATCACTGTTCCTAGTTATAGCTCTCATCTCATATACACTTATTACAATATTCGTGGCATAACGAATTATAGCAATATAAATTTTAATGATATGATAGATATTATGGAGGATATTATGAGTGATATTAAGAGCCCATGGCCAGGACCGAAGGGACTGATTCCAGTTACTAGCGGTAAGGCGGAGGATGCAAATGTATATAACAGAGCATACCTAGACAGCATTCATGTGGAGATGCGTGTAATTGACGCAGTTGAGCCTAATCTGGAGTGTGAAATCTTCGGAGAGAAATTCTCGTCTCCGATTATGATGCCTGCGTTCTCGCACCTCAACAAGGTTGGTAAGGATGGCAAGAAGCCTATGGTTCAGTACGCGGATGCTGCACTAGAGCTAAATGTGCTAAATTGGGTAGGCATGGAGCCAAATGACGAGTATGCTGAAATTGCTGCTACTGGAGCTAGAACGGTACGAATCATTAAACCTTTCATGGATCATGATAAGATTTTAGACGAGATAAAATTTGCAGAAGAGTATGGAGCAATCGCTGTTGGCATTGATATCGATCATGTACCTGGAACCGATGGTAAATATGATGTGGTAGATGGGTTCCATCTCGGGCCAGTTATAAAAGCTGACCTCGAGAAGTATGTGGAGGCGACGAAACTGCCATTTGTAGCAAAGGGAGTTCTATCTGTTCAGGATGCAGTAAAAGCAAGAGATGCGGGCTGCAAAGCGATTGTTGTTTCCCATCATCACGGCAGAATTCCTTTCGGAATCGCACCAGCCCAGATATTGCCAAGAATCAAAGAAGCACTAGATGGAAGTGGCGTTGCGATATTTGCAGATTGCTCTATAGACACAGGGTATGATGCTTACAAACTTCTCGCTCTTGGTGCAGATGCAGTGTCTGTTGGGCGCGGAATACTTGGACCGCTTCTCAAGGAGGGTACAGAAGGAGTTGCGAAGAAGGTTGTAGAAATGAATCAGCAGCTTTCGGAGTTGATGATGTATACCGATGTTAGAGATGTTCACCTATTTGATGAAACAGTATTATACATATAGGTTGAACCTTGTAAATTCTAAAGATCTTTAAAAATCACTGCGCATTATTTAACTAATGCAAATAAATGATATAAGCCTTGTAAATTGACGATTTGATGCCTTTGTGATGTGCCGAAATAGAGGTTCTACATATAGATGATTTTAGAAATAGCGTGGCAAATATAGGGAAATTGTGCGAGCTCACAACGGATGAGCTCGTTTTATTGTTATAAATAATAAATCGAACTCATGCAGAGATTTATTAATTGTAACCAATACATAAAAATATGTGACAAAGTCTTGACAAAGTTGCGGAATAAGTTAAAATGGACATAGCAACAGGAGAAATTATTAATTAAATAGAAAATCTTGATTAAGGAGGAAAATGATATGGTAAGTGCAACAGTTGGTTTTATTATTTCGGGAGGCTGCATGGCTTTATCTTATGCTTTAATCAAGATGGTATACAATAGAAGCAAATATGGTAAAGCGTTCCACTAGGGAGCATACCATCAGTAACATTTTCTCTATATTCCTAAAATGCGAGGGGCGAGCTAAGAGTGCTCGCTCTTCGCATTTTTACTACTTAAATGTGAAGATTAAAAAAATTGCAAAAAACCCCTTTACAAAGTTAGATACCTCTAATATAATAAACAACAGTTAGAGATAACTAACAATGTAGTATATAATTACCAGGAGGTGTTTACATGTACGTAGTATATTGGAGTGCTACAGGCAACACTGAAGCAATGGCTAATGCTGTTGGTGAAGGCATCGGAGCAGATGCTAAAGTTGTGTCTGTATCTGAGGTAAGCGTTGCAGATGTAAAGGGTGAGGACAAGCTTGCTCTAGGATGCCCTGCTATGGGAGCAGAGGTACTCGAAGAGGAAGAGTTCGAGCCATTTATCGAAGAGCTAGAAGGCTGCTGCTCGGGTAAGAAGGTTGTTCTATTCGGATCGTACGATTGGGGCGATGGCGAGTGGATGCGTTCTTGGAAGGAGCGTATGGAAGGCGCTGGCGCTGTAGTTGTAGAGGAGCCAGTAATTTGCAACAACGAACCTGATGATGCAGGACTAGCACAGTGCAAGGCTCTCGGAGAGGCACTAGCAAACGCTTAATCATACCTAAAGCGAATGCTTGTGACTAGAGATGCACATTCGAATAATCGTACAGATAATACAAATATACAAATAAGCTTAATAACATTAAGCAAATCCAAACCATAATAATCATACTTTCAACCTACATATTTAAGTCATTTTGTTAATCGCCAAAAGCCGGAGGCCTGAGCCTCCGGCTTTTGGTTTGCGCCTTATAGCTCCGCATCTTGAGAACTCATTTGATAGGAATCCACTTGTGATGTATTTATTGAAAAGCCACTGGCTGAAATGGCCAGTGGCTTTGGTATAGTTTAAGAATTTTCATTGCAACTTATTGCTTTAAAGCATCATGCTTCTGAACGTATTTATGATACACATATGCCATCAATAATAAGCTGACTAATTGAACTATGATGGACATGATGCTTCCTTCAAGTCCGAATCCAACATCGTAGGCGAAGCTCCCTTTGGCGGAATTTCTGTCTAAAACGAATATGGAATATGATGGTAGTGAGCCGCTGTTAGGAAGACCGAGGAGGATGTTCTGCGTGAAGTTCCAGGTCGTGTGACAGCCCATTGCCATCCAGAGGCTATCAAAATAGCGAATCATTGCACCAAATACGAGTCCTGACATAACGAGATCGATCATAGGAAGGAATGAAACATGATCATTTCCAAGGTGAAGTGCCATAAATACTAAAGCAGTAATGACAGTCGGTGCCCATGGATTATGGTATCTATATGCAAGCCTCTGATACATGAATCCGCGGCAAGCAAACTCCTCTGCTGACGATTGAATAAATACAACGATAAACATCAGCAAGATTGGGAAGAACTCGAATCTATCGAAGCTAAGCTTGATATCACCATGAAGGAATGCGACTAGAGCGCAGGTGCCATTCATTAGAAAGCCAAGACCTAATCCTATGAAAAGGTTTTTGACAGTATTTCCTCCATTTCTATACTTTATTTTATCCAGTATATAGCGATTTTTCTTGATGAGCACAATAGCGAGGATGAAGACTAGCCACATGGCCCAGAATGGAAAATATAAATTAAATGTATCAGTGTATCCTGTACTGAAAAGTGTGCCGCTTATAGTGCCAAACGGTACAAACTCACTTAGCACTATAAGCATAAATGTTAGTATAGAAATCCAGATAGCATTATCTCGGAATCCGTACTTCTTGCAGCTGTTATCTATCATAGTATAGTTACATTCCTTTTAAAATCTTTGTTTCAATATATGAATAATGCATGCCTAAGTAGCACGTAAGCCATAAAATTATAACATATATCATATATGTAGTTTAAAAAGATGTATACCAATATGTACACTTAAGTGAAGAACAATTCATATAAATAATTTTGCACAATTGATTGTAATGTAGTATAATCAAGATGAAAGTAGATGTAGCTGATTACTGCATCTTAAGATTAACAAAAAACTTATATGGAGGGTAAAATTATGGCTAATAAGAAATACGCAGGTACACAGACAGAGAAGAACCTAGAAGCAGCTTTTGCTGGTGAGTCGATGGCTCGTAATAAGTATACATATTTTGCATCAAAGGCTAAGAAGGAAGGATTTGAGCAGATTGCTGCACTATTCCTCAAGACAGCTGAGAATGAGAAAGAGCATGCAAAGCTATGGTACAAAGAGCTCAATGATGGTGTAGGTGATACTGCATTCAACCTTGAGGATGCTGCAAATGGTGAGAACTATGAGTGGACAGACATGTACGAGGGTTTCGCTAAGACTGCTGAGGAAGAGGGATTTCCAGAGCTAGCAGCAAGATTCCGTCTCGTTGGAGAGGTTGAGAAGCACCACGAAGAGAGATACCGTGCACTTCTTAAGAACGTAGAGATGAAGGAAGTATTCGAGAAGAGTGATGTTAAGGTATGGGAGTGCCGTAACTGTGGACACATCTGTGTTGGAACTAAGGCTCCAGAGGTTTGCCCAGTTTGCAATCACCCACAGTCATTCTTTGAGGTTCACGCAGAAAACTACTAAGGAGATAATCCATACGGCTTATCTGGGCTTCGGTTCGCCGAAGCCCTTTTTATGTAGAGGATATATACATGATTGAAGTAAGAGAGCTTAAAAAAGAATATAGGACTGGTGACTTCGTCCAAAAAGCACTAGATGGTGTATCGGTCACATTCAGGGACAATGAGTTCGTAGCAGTTCTAGGACCATCTGGTTCTGGTAAGACGACGCTGCTCAATATCCTGGGCGGTCTCGATACTGCAGATTCAGGCGAGATTATTATAAACGGTACGTCGACTAGGGAGTATAAGTCCGCTGATTGGGATACATACAGGAACCATAGAATTGGATTTGTATTCCAGAGCTATAATCTAATACCTCATCAGACAGTGAGGGCTAACGTAGAGCTAGCTATGACATTGACTGGTGTAGGTGCCGAGGAGAGGCGCACGAGAGCTGAAGAGGCACTTGATAGGGTTGGGCTTAAGGGCCATGAGAACAAGAAGCCGAGCCAGCTTTCTGGTGGTCAGATGCAGCGTGTAGCGATTGCTAGAGCTCTTGTAAACAATCCTGAAATCGTACTGGCGGATGAACCGACTGGCGCACTCGATACAGAAACGGGTATTCAGGTTATGAATCTGCTTAAGGAGATTGCCAAAGATAGATTAGTAATCATGGTTACACACAATCCGGCACTAGCTGAGAAGTATGCAAGCAGGATTATTACGCTCAAAGATGGAGCGATACTAGAGGATAATAAGGCCGTTACTGTAGATGAGTTGAATGCTGCTGCTCGAACTAAGATTGGTGAATCAGATGCTGGTAACAAGACTTCAATGAGCTTTCGCACGGCACTTTCGCTTTCTTTCTCCAACCTGATGAGCAAGAAAGGTAGGACTGCACTTACGGCTTTTGCAGGATCGATAGGAATTATCGGGATTGCAGCGATATTAGCTCTTTCAAATGGAGTAAACGATTACATCGCTAAGGTCGAGGAAGATACGCTTTCATCGTATCCACTTACTATTTCCAAGAGTGCGGCTGATCTCTCGAGCTTGTTTTTAGGAATGTCTGGAAACTCAAAGGATGAAAGCAAGGATAAGGATTCAGATGCGGATAATGAAGCTCGCTCAGCTTCGAGTGCGGATTCGAGTAGCGAATCAGACAAGGTAAGCAGTGCAGCCAAAGCCGAGGACAAAGAAATCAAGCAGAGGAACGTGCTAGGAAACGTCTTTGGCAGCACCCGCAAAAACGACCTAGTTGCCTTCAAGAAATATCTCGATTCAAAGGGCAACAAGGTCCGCCGAAATGCTGCAGTAATCACCTATAACTACGGAATAACACCGCTTATCTACCAGACAAAGAGCGGTACGGATCCAATTCAGGTCAATGCTACGGACGGCATGGATGCGAATTACGAGAGCTTCGGTCTGCAGAACTCAAGCAATACTGGATTCTATCAGATGCTGGATAATGAAAAGCTTCTGAAGCAGCAGTATGAAGTCGTGGCAGGAAAGTGGCCTAAAAAATCAACGGAAGCGGTTCTGGTTCTCAGCAAAGATGGGTCCATTTCAGATGCTACTCTTTATCAGCTCGGATATTACGACCGCAAGGAATATGACCGCGCCATGATCAAATACAGAGAAACTGGCAAGCTAGAGATGAACACAGAGAAGCAAAAACCTTTTAGATATAAAGATGCTCTCAAGCTAAGCTATAGCGTAATCTCTCCAGGTGAGATATATTCGTATAATTCGGCAACAGGTACATGGCTCGATCAGTCCAAGAATAAGACTTTCTTAACGGGTAAGCTCGAGAAGGGAATTAAGATTAAGGTAGTTGGAGTAATAAAGCCGAACGGCAAGACCAGATCAAATGCACTTCAGCCAGGCATTGGTTATCTGCCATCCCTAACATCGCAAGTTATCGATAGAATGAAGGATGCAGATATAGTTAAGCAGCAACTTGCGAATCCGGAAGTGGACGTATTTACGGGCAAGTCATTTGCAGCTCTCAAAGAGGAAAACGGGGCAGACTTCGATATGAGTAAACTTTTTAGCATCAACCAGTCTATGCTAGCTAGTGCATTTAAGTTCGATGCTTCCAAGCTGCAGAAGGTATTTGGAATGAGCTCGCTGGCAAACCTTGACTATTCAAAGGCTTTGTCAAACGTCGATACGACGAGCCTTGCTCAGAACATGATGAGCGAATTAGTGCAGGAACTGGCGGAATTCCCAGCATATCTGCAGCAGCAAAATATAACGCTGACCCCAGCAGAGCAGTCGATGATTACTACTGAGACGAGTCAGCTAGTGGCAACGCTACTTGCAGGTTATCCGGCATTTGCAAGTGACTATGCGACTAATCACCCTGGTGCGGCTCAGAACGAGATAATCACAGCGTATTTGTCCAGTGATAATTCTAGGACAGCTATCTCAAGTACAGCGACACGCATAGCGCAGAATCTCGGCAGGAGCGACCTTAGAGGCACGATAGAGAGGGCGCTAAATAGCTACATGCAAGGCAGAATGGCCAAAATTATGGGCAAATTCATGAATCAGGTCATGACTGAAATGCAGAAGCAGCTCGGTGCGCAGGTAAGCGAAAGCGCGGCTATGAGCAGAGAGATGGCTGGAGCACTACAGAGTGTATTTAGCGTAAATCCTTCGGCTTTTGCAAAGGCATTTTCACTAAACATGGACCAGACACAGATGGCGGCGCTGTTCTCGCAGTTCATGAATAACGGCATCGTGACATACGATTCAAATCTCAAGAAGATGGGATATGCTGACAAGTCGAATCCTGAATCTATATCAATCTATCCGAGCAGCTTTGAGCACAAGGACGAAGTAACCGAAGGAATAGACAGCTATAATGCTCGTATGAAGAGGACGGGTCATAAGTCACGAGTAATTACATATACGGATATTATGGGGGTGCTGATGTCGTCAGTTACGGATATCATAAATATGATAAGCTATGTGCTAGTGGCATTTATCAGCGTATCGCTAATCGTTAGTTCAATTATGATAGGAATTATTACCTATATATCGGTCCTTGAACGAAGGAAGGAAATTGGAATCCTGCGTGCAATGGGTGCCTCGAAGAGCAATATTGCAAATATATTTAATGCAGAGACATTCATCGAGGGACTGCTATCGGGAGTGTTTGCAATACTTTTCGTGTATCTCGTGAGTATTCCGATCAATGCGATTGTGCGGTCCTCATTTAACGTCGACCACATAATGAATCTGCCGATTAGAGCTGGCTTGGTTCTAATTGGAATTTCCGTATTCCTGACATATATAGCCGGTCTGATTCCATCAAGGTCGGCGGCAAAGCGCAATCCAGTGGAAGCACTGAGGAGCGAATAATTGCTGTCATATAAAAACATATAATTAATGCGGTAAGATTATTCCATAATACTGAAAACACCGTCAAAAGCGGGAGTCAACAGCGTGCGAGGCCTTTTTGGCTGTCACGTGAGGCTCGCGCTTTCTTGTTATATTTGTAAAATTGTATTATGATTACAGTTAACCTATGCACGGGGATATTTTACAAATAGGAGGTAGAATATGACAGGTTACAGAAAAAGAACAGTTATATTGGTTATCGGGCTGATAGCTCTGATTGGTCTAGTGGGCTGTGGCGATAAGAGCGGATATGGCAGCTTGTCTGATGAAGAGAGAATCGAAAAGGGACTAGACGCTTTCGCACATCTGAAAAACGGAAAGATTCAGATAAAGAGTCATCTGAAGTATGATTTAAAGGAGGCTGCTGGGGCGAAGTCAAAGGTTGACTTAAATATCACCTTCAATGGAGATTTTGAAAAGAGCCCAGACCACCTGCTTGGTGTGTATGATAATGGTAAAGACAAATATGATTATTACCATGATGCGATTTCAGAGTACTCAAAACCTGCAGGATCGGCAGAGTGGACTAATAACACAGAAAGCACAAAAAAAAGACACTATAATCAGCCAAATGGAATTAACAGAGAAGCTATTGAATTCCTTAGGACAAAGAAAAAAGACATAAAGGTGACAGATGACAAGGAGACCTTCACTATTGTGTACGAGACTGACGATATAAAGCTGCTCGGGGCTAACGGTGATTTTCTTGTCGGCGGAAGTTATAACGGACCTATCTATGTCGATAGTGATACTAGCGACAAATTAAAGATGGAACTTACCGTCACTAAGAAAGGCTTCAAGCCTTTGTCTGTAAAGTACACATGTGAACAGAATAATCCTAAGATAACTGTCAAGTTTAAGAGCACTGTTAAATATTCTAAGCAAAATTCAGGTGTAAGAGTCGAAGTTCCAAGTGGTATCGGTAGCGCCGCAAGCAAATAGAAAGGGGGATTATGATGAATAAGAAACAGAGATTATTTGCGATAGTATTTGCGTTTGTTTTGAGTCTAACCCTCATGTCCTTTAAGAAAGGCGCGAGCTCAGATGTAGACAATTTCGTCGAGAAGCTACGCAAGGCAGAAAATCTAGAATACGATGTAACTATTTACAATAAGGGCAATGCTTCCAACAGTGAGATGAAGAAGTTCAGCTCCGACACGAGTATTAAACATGGACTAATTCAGTTCAATCCACAGGTATACAGCGAGTATGAATTAAGCGGATATGGGACAACTAACGATGAGGCTGAGATTGCGAAAGCAAATCGCACCTTTGGAAGTGCTGACGACCTAAGCAGCTATAAGAGGATATATTCGCCAGAGCCAGGTAAAGGATATAAAGGATTCACTTCTCCAAAAGAAAATGGATGGGCATGGATAGATAAGGATGATCTCGAGGCTCCGGAAGTTGGGCGTAACGAAGAAATTCTTAAGCTTTATGAGAAGTATGCTGACAAGTTCAAGAAGACGGAAGATGACAACTATATCTATTTAGATTATAAGGGCGATGTATCGAAGGACTTTGGTCAGGTGGGAAAAGCTCAAAGAACTTTTTCAGATACTAAGGTATTTACCTCAGGAAAGAGATATATCAAGTCAGTAAAGCTACGAATCCACCTAGTTATAGCTAAGAAAGACAAGACCACTGGCGAAAAAATGGTACCAAGCGAGGCTCACATCCAGATTAAGGCAAAGGGAAAAACCGACGGAGCGGGAGTTAAGCTAGCTAACGAGGATAATTTCATCGCTTCATATCGTGATATAAATAATGTGAAGAGCATTGAAAAGCCGGCGGGAATTTAATAACTGCACTTATGAGCGACATACGATTAATTGCAAAAGTACACTAATTAAGTTATGATAGCAATAACCTATGCACGGGGATATTTTACAGATAGGAGGTAGAATATGACAGGTTACAAGAAAAGAACAGTCATATTGGTTATCAGCTTGATCGCTTTACTTGGGCTTGCTGGATGCGGACAGTCTGGCGGCGGTAATGGAAGTGGCGAGAACCTAACCAAAGAACAGAAAATAGATACGGGACTAGATGCCTTTTACAATCTAGATGATGGAAAGGTTCAGATAGAAGCCAGAACTGACTATGTCCGTCATCAACCATCAGAGGGACAGAAGGCGGAGGGCTTTAATAAGTACTCGTATAAGGGAACCTTTGAGATGGGTCCAGTTAGAGCCCGCGGAAAGCTAAACTATACAAATGATTCTAAAAAGGGGTCTAGAGAAATCTACGGAACCGACGGGGCAGAATATAAAAAAGAAAAAGGCGATAAGGCCTGGAAGCAGGATATTTATACCAGTAAATGGCGCAATCAGCCAACTGGATTCAACCGCGATTTCATCGCTTTTCTACAAACAAAGAAGAAAGACATCACAGTTAAAGAGGATAAGAAGACTTACACACTTCGCTTTGAGACGACTGATATGAAGCTCTTAGATGAAAATGGTGACCTATTCTTTGGTGCAATGTTCAGGCCAATCATTGTTAGCTCTAGTACCGACACAGGAAAGCTGGTTGCTGAATTAACCGTTTCTAAGGAGGATAGTAAGCCGCTGTCATTCAAGTATACTGGTAATTTTGATAGCAGTGCAGTTAGTGCTAAATTCAAGGGCGTGGCAAAATACAGCGATCAGAACACTGGTGTTCGTGTTGAAGAACCTAAGGGCATTGATAAGGCTAAAGGTTACTAGGGAGGGACAATAAAATGAGACAGAAACGAAAAATAGTTTTAGTAGTCATCGCCATGATGATGGTCCTAACCCTTTCAGCTTGCGGTGGAAAAGGCGATGTTAAGACATTTGTAAAGAAGATGCAAAAGGTGGAAAACCTTGATTATGAGATCCATACCTATAGGAGATACGTAGCATCTGAGGGTTCAGCTAGACTCTTTAGGGGGGAATCACAGGTTAGACAAGGCAAGATGCAGCTTGACCCGCAGGTCTTCAGCGAATATTACTCAGAAGGCAGTTCTAATGTTCAGGAACCTGAGGATATTGATGAGCACTTGATAAAATTTGGAAGTTCGGACTTCATATTTAAGAGTGATAAGATATACTCCCCAAAGCCTAAAAAGGTGTATTCCGGTTCATCTTCGGTAACTAATAATTATGAGTGGGTTTGGAAAGAGGCAAAGGATATAAATCCTCCAGAGATAGGTAATAGCAAGACTTTCTTAGATATATACGAGAAATATGCGGATAAGTTCAAGCTGACTGAGGACGAGAACCATTACTATCTTGATTACAAGGGCGATGTGAGCGGAAATCTGGATCAGATGGCTAAGCTTCAGGTAGCAATTATTCCTAAAAGTAAAATGCTCAAACAGGGTAAGAAGGATGTAAAGTCCTGCAAGATTGAAATCCACCTCGTGATGAAGAAGGGCAAGGGTGGTCCAACTCCTTATCAGACAAGGATAAAGCTTATTACCAAGATGGATGTACCTGAGTATGGAGGAGCAATTGACAACGAGGATTACTATCAGGCATATTACCGTGACATCAATGATGTGAAGGAAATCAAGAAGCCTCAAGGATTTGATGCTAGTAAGGTGAAGAAGTCGCAGTTCTAGGTCTGTCTGCGGATGATTGTATGAATCGTCCGAAAAGAGTAGTAAAAAAATGGACTAAAGCCGATAAAACAGGCTAGAATCGAATATTTATAGAGAAAGCCTGCGCGTGAGCGCGGGCTTTTTGCGTGGGGGGAATATGAGGGGGGCAATATGGAATAAGTGTGCTAAAAAGGAGAGTGGGTTGTGTTATAATTCGGTATCTAGATTATTCATTTCTATATAGCTTTAAAAAATAAGAAATATAACATTATAGATTTTGGGTTTTGAATAATCGTAAAAACGAATATAATAGTCATTATATTGTTAAGGTGAGGGTTGAATATGTCAAAAAATTTACTTTTAAGTCCAATATTAAAATGGGTAGGTGGTAAGCGACAACTGCTATCAGAAATAATTCCATTAATAGATGAGAGTTGCGATAACTATGTTGAACCTTTCATTGGTGGAGGGGCGGTACTATTCAGATTGCAACCTAAAAAAGCAATTATTAATGACTACAATACTGAACTAATTAACGTATATAGAACAGTCAGGGATGATCTAGATGCTCTTGTAGCATTGTTGAAGGAACATGAAAAATATAATTCATCAGATTATTACTACGAAGTTAGAGCGCTAGACCGCACCCCTGACTTTGATAAAATGTCAAATTCGGAGAAAGCTGCAAGAATTATCTATCTAAATAAGACTTGTTACAATGGATTGTATAGGGTTAATTCTTTAGGACAATTTAACTCACCATACGGCAAATACAAGAATCCTAATATAGTAAATGAAGTCGTACTAAGAGCAATTTCAAAATATCTAAATGGGAATGAAATTAGTATTAGGAGCGGTGACTATAAAGATGTCTTAAATGATATTGAAAAAAATTCCTTTGTATACTTAGATCCACCATATATGCCGATTTCATCTTCATCTTCGTTTACGGGATATACAGAGGGAGGATTTGGGTATGATAAACAAGTAGAACTGAAAGAAGAATGTGACAAATTAAATTCAAAAGGTGTACATTTCTTACAGTCCAATTCTGATTGTGAAGAGATAAGGGAGCTTTATAAGGCTTATAGAATAAAGGTTGTTAAAGCAAAACGAGCTATTAATAGTGATGCAAAAAAACGTGGACAAATAAATGAGGTTCTAATATACAATGCAAAAAAATAAAATTTCTGCTAATGAAGCATGGAAAGAGATCATTAAAAAATACGATATTATAAACAGAATTAATGAAAATGGTATATTTCATATTAAAGCAAGTGAAATTAAAGAATTTAAAGAACCTAGATTAATGGCTAAATGGGACTGTACATCAGCTCTTCCAGAAGCATTAAGAAACAATAAAATTAACATCTTACCTAATAGTAGAAACTCTTATGTTTTAGGTAGATTTAATTTATATGAAGAACTACCAGAACTAACAGAGTCTGTAAATAAAATGGATTCTGCTGAACTACCCGCTCTTGAGACAATAGATATTAATAGCATTACATCAGAATCTGCGGCAATTTGCATATTGATTATCTCAGGTATATTGGATGATTTTTTAGGTGATAGGGATACCGTCGAAACATTTAATGGAAGAATGGGTACCGGAGAATTCGAGTTTAGCGTAAATACGGTTGATGGTGAAAAGCAGATAATTTCTGTAAAAAATGCGCAATGTGAAATAGACGGCGGTTTTGAAAATGATAAAGATGTCATAATATTGGAAGCAAAGAATGTAGTACACGAAGATTTCCACATTAGACAGCTATACTATCCGTATAGGTTATGGGAACAAAAGGTGTCAAAACCTATTAGATTAGTGTTTTCTGTGTATTCAAATATGATTTTTAGATTATTTGAATATAGATTTTTAGATAAAAATAATTATTCCTCTATTGAACTAGTTAAAGCAAAAAATTATTCTCTACAAGAGACGCATATTGAGATAAGTGACTTAGTAGAGATTAGAAATTTAACTAAAATTATTTTTGATGATGACTGCAGGGAAGATGATAATGTTCCATTTATTCAGGCAAACTCCTTTGAACGTGTTATTTCTCTTTTAGAGAATCTAAAAGAGAACGCTATGACAAAAGAACAAATTGCTGAATTAATGGAATTCGATGAACGTCAATCGGATTATTATTATAACGCAGGGGCTTATCTAGGGTTATTTGTAAAACGAATAGAAGGGTCTGGTAAAAGAGTTACTCTTACTAGATTAGGAGAACAAATATTAACAATGAACTACAAAGAACGTCAACTTAAGTTTGTTCAGTTAATGTTGCAGCACCAAATATTTGCAGATTGTTTTGATAGTATAATTGAAACAGGAGAACTTATTGAGATAAGTGAAATCGAAAAGTTAATGCGTAAATATAATGTATGTAAAAGTACTAGTACAATTCATAGACGAGCTAGCTCAGTGCAATGTTGGATAAAGTGGGTATTTAATTTAGTTAATTTATAGGAGTGTGTATGAATTATGAACCTCAGATATTTGAACTAGAAAAATCATCGGTATGGAGTTTTAAAGAAAGAGGAGATTGGGCGACTCATGATTCAAAATATAGGGGTAATTGTTCGCCATACGTTTTTAGAAATCTAATAATAAGGTATTCTTCACCAGGTGATAAAATTCTAGATCAATTTGTTGGAGGCGGGACTTCAGTTATAGAGGCAAAATTACTAAATAGAGATATTATAGGTGTAGATATAAATCCTAAATCAGTAGAACTAAGTATCAATAAGCTTAATTTTGCCTACGGAAGTAGTGATGTTGAAATAAGAATTGGAGATGCGCAAAAACTTGATTTTATAAATGACCATAGCATTGATTTCATATGCACTCATCCTCCATATTCGGATATTATAAAATATAGTAATAATATTGATGGTGACTTATCAAGACTTGAATATGATGATTTTTTAAAATCAATGGAATCAGTTGCAAAGGAATCATATAGAGTATTAAAGACTAATAAGTTTTGTGCATTTATAATTGGCGATATAAGGAAGAATGGCTTTGTGAAACCCTTAGGGTTTGAAACATTGCAACTATTCCGAAATGAAGGCTTTTCGTTAAAAGAGATTATCATAAAACAACAATATAATTGTAAAGGCACTTCCAAGTGGGCAAAAATTTCCAATCAAAACAAATTTATATTACTAGCACATGAGTATATCTTTGTGTTAAAAAAATGCAACTAGACGTTTAAGTGGATTATGAATTCATGATGAGCAATTGTTTTTCATCCTGTAAAAAGCAGTTCCGATTCAATAACTCATATGTTAGAGCTTCAAGATTAATAAATACTCCGCAAAATAATTCTATTAAAACTTAAAATACAGTTTTACACAATCTATCTTCCTCCAACCTTCACAGTTCGCCGAGAATTATCGAGTACAATGTAGCCATAATTCAAAAGATAATTCACAGGACACATAAAGGGATTTGGAGGACATAGATGAACATTTACGAAGGACTAAAGCAGAGAAGAAGTTACTACCAGCTTAACAAAGAGCTACCGGTGAGCACAGATGAGATTCATGCGCTTATAAATGAAGTCACGGAGCTAGTACCTGATGCGTTTAACATGAAGAGTGCGCGCGTGGTCGTTGCGTTTGGAGATAAGCAGGATGAGCTATGGGATAAGATTTATGAGGTGTTTGACGGGAAAGTTACGAGAGAGAAGATCGACGGATTTAAGGCTGCGGCTGGGACGGTTCTATATTTCTATGATGAAGAGGTTGTGCGTAGCTTACAGGAGAAGTTTGCGGCATATGCAGAAAATTTTCCTGTTTGGGCTAATCAAGCGAATGGTATGCTGCAGATTAATATCTGGAGTTCCTTGCGTGAACTTGGGGTAGGGGCTAATATTCAGCACTATAATCCTGTTATAGATGATGTTGTTCGTGAGATGTTCGGGATACCTGAGAACTGGAAGCTGATTGCACAGATGCCTTTTGGTGGAATTGGTGTGGAGCCAGCGCCGAAAGATAAAGAAGATATATCGGAAAGAGTTAAGTTCTACGAATAATTGATTTTATCGTAAATATTTATGAGCAAAGGAACCGTGGGAATCTTCCTGCGGTTTTTTATTACAAATTTTGTACTAAAGGGAACTGGAAAGTGTGTAATAATTAGTTGAACTTATATAACAGTGTTGCTGATTGAAGTTAATCAAGGGAAGATGATAGAAATTGTATTGCAAAAAGCAATACAATAGTTCATAATTTTCTAAAAGGAAGGTGATAAATATGTCAGCAACAAAGAATGCAAGCGTTAATGTGAGAATACATGAAGATATCAAGAAGCAAGCGGAACAAATATTGGAAGCTATTGGAGTTCCAACAGCAACTGCGATAGATATGTTTTATAGACAAATAATATTAAATAATGGCATTCCGTTCTCTTTAACTATTCCGAATAATGTTCCAGTCAGAGAAAATATGAATGATAATGATTTCAATTTAATTATGAAAACTGGATATATACAGGCTGCTGAAGGCAAATCGAAGGATGTAGATGAGGTGTTTGATATTCTTGAGAAAGGAATATGATGAGGCAATACAGAATTTACATTACTGAGCAAGCAGAGGATCATCTTTCTTCTATTAAAAACTATTACATAGAACAAATGAAAAGGGAACTGCCATGCGGTTCCTTTTTTAATGCCTAGACATCTGAGGGCAATACAAAATAATACAACTTCACGGACAAAACGAGTTGGTAAAAACACCGAATTTTATTGAAAAATCAATACATACATGAGATATATCTTCTTTTTATAATGCTATTGACACATATATCGAACCGCGATATACTTTGTGTATCGAGATGCGATATATCAAAACTTGATATAGGAGGAGTAAATGGATTCAAAATTAAAGAGGGTCTACGTCCCAATGTCGGAGACGGCCTTTTACATACTGTTCTGCCTGCAGGAGCCTCAGCACGGATACGGCATCGGGCAAGAAGTAAAGGAGCTGACTAAGGGAGAAGTCAGCATAAGCCCTGGGACGATGTACGGAACACTGTCTAAGATGGAGAAAGATGGGCTAATTGACTTCGTTAGCGAGGTTGAGAAACGTAAGATTTACGAGATTACAGAACTTGGACGTGAGATTCTCACCACCGAGATGAATCGTATCAAACGCATATATATCAACAGTATTGGAGATGAATACAATGGGTAATAGACAGACTAAGATTAGATTTTTTACAATAGCAGATTACAACGAAGAACAGTCTTGGCTCGAGGAGCAGCATAAGAACGGTTTGAGACTAGTAAAGATTACGGCGCCATGCTTTTTCACATTCGAAGAGTGTGGGTCTGAAGAGGTTTCGTACAGATTAGAGTTCAACCAGACTAAGGTAAGCGACGATTACCTCCAGATGTATGAAGATTACGGCTGGGAATATATCGGTGAATGTATGAACTGGAGATATTTCAGAAAGCCTGTAGTTGAAGGCACTGTGGAGGGAGAAAATGAGATATTTTCCGACGATGAGTCAAGGCTGAATATGATAGACAGAATCGTACATACCAGGCTGATACCTATAATTGCCGCACTAATTCCGGTAATTTTTCTAAATATAAGAAGTATGCTGGAAGAACCTGGTGTGTGGTATGACTCTGCGAGAGGAGTGGTGAACATTGTGCTCATAGCTATTCTAGCTGCCGATATTTGCCTGGTTTTGCACTGCCTGAGGAAGTTCAGAAAGCTTAAGAAGAACCTGTAGCCAAAGCACTACACTCATAGAATTATAAAAAAGCACACAGCCCGGCTATTTCGGGTGCTGTGTGCTTTTTTTGGTTCTGCTTTAGCAGTGGATTCGCCAAGCGATAGCGAGGTGAATCAATAAAC
>NZ_CALHTQ010000204.1 GCF_938039775.1 uncultured Mogibacterium sp.
CATCAACGAACTTTATTTGTCATACTTATGCTAGTATTTAGACACAATAAGTGTGTTAAATATAAAAACGCCAAAAGGCGCTTAGGACCTCTACCTTGTAGAGGTCCTTTTAATTTTTTGCTTCTAAATTTTAATTCGCATCATAAAATCCGCATTAAAACTAATATTTCTAGGTCGCTTTAAATCGCATTATAAAAACTCTCATAAAAGGGATAATCTTGCTGCTTATAGTGCACTTCTTGCATTGTTGTCAGCTCCGCAGGAACCATATAATTTACATGAAGTGAGGTGCGATAGCACCGTGTATAAATGGAAGGAGTTTTAGAATGGCAACTAACAATGAAAGAAGTGTAACTTACAAGATCTTGGATCACATCGGAGTACTAGCTACCTATAAGAACAATTGGAGCAAAGAACTTAACCTAATTCAATGGAACGATAGAACACCGAAGTTCGATATTCGTGACTGGGACTCTGATCACGAGCATATGAGCAGGGGTATTACTTTGCATGAGGATGAGGCAAGGGAACTCTCTAAACTTCTCGCTAACAGGTTCGAGGATATGCCAATCTCAGAAGATGAAGGCAATTAATGCTGGGTTTTGAGGTGAGCAATGAAAAGTAAACGTATTTATAATTGCATCGTCTCGATGCTGTGTATAGTGATGTTGTTCGGAACATCGCATGTGTTTGCGCTGAATTCAGGTAAAGCTCCTGATGGTGGTGTAAATATCATCCCGCCCGAAACGGCTGCAAGACTTCAGCTGAAAGTAACTGGAAACGGTGTGAAGCTTTCAGCTCTGAAATCTGGAACTTCAGACAGTATTAATCTGTCAAATGGAGAGATTTTTGCTCGCAGTGCAAGGACAGGAGATGAGTATCAGATTAGTTATAAATTGTCTACGGGCATGAATCTCGAAGTGACGGCTCTTGATGGTGGAAAGAATGCGAGTATATATGGTGATGTGGACATGAAGGGAGACTATGCTACTCAGTTTGTAAATAGAAGTAGCGAGGGCAAATTCACCATTAAGCTGTCAGGCGGTTATGCGAGCTTTACTATTAAAACTGTTAATGATAATGAGGTTTCCGTTGGAGTAGGGTCAGCTAATAATGAGTCAGATGGCAATGCGCGTAGTGCCGAGTCGAATATCGTAATGGAAGGAGAGTTTGACAACGAAACAAGCAGAAAGGGTAGTGTTCACAACACCAATACTTTAGAGCGAATTCCCGAGTCTGCATCATATGATAATATCAGTAGAAGGATGACTATGAGCGTAGGGGCAGCAACTCCTAGAGGCGCCTCCTCGTTTAGGTCTGTGGTAGCAAGTTCGGTGACTGAACCAACGAGAGGAACAGTAACATGGCATAAGCAGTACAAGGATAATAACCGTAATCATGCGAGTATATTCAAGGTGAATGCCGATGGGCTTATCCATGATGCGGCATGTGCAGATGGTAAGAACTTTAAAACTGCGGAAGCAGGGCAGGTCGTAACACTTACAAAGCAGGCATCTGATTCTCTGTTTACAAAATTCGCGTACCTTGCCAGTACAGATAAGTGGCAGAAGAGTAATTATGATGAGAAAGAGTATTACTTTGCATTAGTATGTGCCGCTAGAAGAGTTAACGGCAGACCTGCATATGAAAGAGTTAACTCAAGACCGCTAATCAATCGAATGATGCAGGATGCGAAGGCCTACAAGGGCGAAATTCCTGAAAACTTTAAATCTTTTCTAGCTTATCCAACGAATGGATCGCAGATGATGCTAGCGTGGGGGCTAAAGCCGTATGGAAAGATCGAAGTTGTTAAATCCATAGGCAACAATATCAAGATTGCTGGAGAGTGTAGAGGTGCATATTCTCTAGCGGGTGCAGTGTATACGGTCTACAATGAGGCAGGAACTGCAGTCGGAAAACTGACGACAGATGAAAAGGGTAGAACTGAAACTTTGGAAGTAAAGCCAGGGAAATACACTGTTAAGGAGACGATAGCTCCTGTTGGCTATGAATTAGACAAGACTGTTTATAAGGTGGAGAGCAAGGCTGAAACTACGAGTACAGTGCAGTCGTATGATTCACCTGTGTTTGCTCCTGTTAAGATATTTCTAGAGAAAAAAGCTAGTGGTGACAGCTACATGAATCCTAGCGACATGTCTGGTGCTGAGTTTGAAATCAAGTATTACGATACTGTTGGACCTATTGAAAACGCAAAGGCTGTTCGCATATGGAAACTAAAAACGACTAAGGATGCTTCTGGTAAATACACTGCGGAACTTAGAGATAAGAACCTTGCAAAGGGCAGTGATCCTCTCTTTGTTACAGAACAGGGCGATGCTGTGCTGCCACGCGGAACAGTGACTATTCGCGAGACTAAGGCGCCAGCGGGATATCTTCTAGATAAAACTGTATACACCAAGAAAATCGATGGTGATGGTGCGGGATCTGCGGTGTACTTCAACTCAGGAGAGCCATCTTCACATGTCAACAATCCAGCTATTCCTAAAATCGGAACAAAGGCTATGGACGTTGCGACGGAGGATTCAATTGCAATGTACGGTCCAAAGACTAAGGTTAAGGATGTTGTGAGTTTCTCAAACCTGTATGAAGGAGAAACATATACTATCGAAGGTGTTCTGATGGATAAGAGTACAGGAACGCCTCTTGAACAGAATGGTAGCATGATTACCGCTCAGAAGGAGTTCACGGTTAATGCGCAGAATTCGACGATTTCTGACAGTATTGCAAGCGGAGAGGTAGGGCTTGAGTTCACCTTTGATACTACTAGGCTAGCTGGAAAGGATACTGTTGTATTTGAGACATTAAAGTACAAAGAAAGAAATTGCGAACCATCGCGACATAAACGATGATAAGCAGACACTTCGTCATCCAGAAGTTAGAACGCAGGCACATTCAATTGAGTCCGGAACAAATACAGGTGCCCCGAGCAAGGAAGAGAAAATCATTGATAAGGTTAAGTACAAGAATCTCATCACAGGTAAGAAATACAAGGTGACAGGAGTCCTAATGGATAAGGAGAAG
>NZ_CALHTQ010000205.1 GCF_938039775.1 uncultured Mogibacterium sp.
AAGAGTATTGCAAAATCCGTCGTAATCGGTGGATTGATATACTTCGAGTTGATGTCTTTGGCTTCACTCTCGATTCTATTAACGAGCTTCTTCTTCGCCTCGCTAATCGCCTCTTTCTCCCCTAGGTCATACGCTTCAAGCAGTGTGTTATAAGCATCTCCAGGGAACTTCGCATCGATAGGGAGGAACACATCGTGCTCATCCGTTCCAGGAAGTCTAATCGCAAACTCAACATTTTCTCTGCTGTTCTCCTTAAGCCTCGCATTCTTAACGTAGTGACTAGGCGGAAGCATCTGCTCGAGAATAGACCCAAGCTGCACTTCACCGAGTATACCGCGAGTCTTTACATTGGACAGTATCTTTCTGAGGTCACCAACTCCCTGTGCAACTGACTGCATCTCACCGAGTCCCCGGTACACTTGCTCTAGTCTCTCGTTCACTAATCCAAAGGACTTTGTGAGCCTTGTATCCAAAGTCGTCTGCAGTTTCTCATCGACCGTATGGCGTATATTCTCGATCTGCGTGTTATTCTCAGCACGAAGCCTCGCCATGCTGTCATTGAGCTCTTTGAGCCTCAAATCCTGATGCTCGGACATCGTCATCTGGCTCTTAGCAATAGCATCGCCATACGCCTTAAAATACGTATCCATTCGCTCCTCATTGCCTTTCGTGCGCATCAGAACGAGGATGCTCATGAGCATCGACCCTAGACACATAATTAATAACAATATCATAATAGTATTCATATATTTATTGTTTTACCTTTATGCTTTGACCTTCCAGCTACGCATCTCGGAGATTATCTTATAGATAACACCGCTGGTATATCCTCTGTTCTCTAGCTTTCTAGCCATAGATGCTATCTTGCGTTCATCCAGATATTCTGCCTCTTCGCTATATGAAGGATCCAGTAGCACGGTTTCTACCGAGTTCTCGTACCCTCTCATCGCTTCGGAACCGTATATGCTCTCTACCGCTATTCGCCTGGCATTTGCAAGCTCATCTACGCCGACTTCGTACTTATAATCTTCTAAAGCATTTTCTGTAGTTAGAGCATCGACGCCCTTCTGCTCAAGTTCACGCTTCGCTCTCATACCGCCCCTAAGCTTCTCAAAGGAATTCCTGTAGAAAGCAAGCGCGTATTCATAGTCATCTATGTAGTGGTGAGCCTTAAGGTCATCAATTGCGCCCTCTATCTCGGAGTCCTCATATTCCTTTTCCTTGAGGTGCTGACGCATCTCCTGCTCAGTTCTCATGCGGTGTGATAGGTATCTCATAGCCTCATCACCGACGCCGCGTTTCTTGCTCATATCCCCACATACTCCTATCGATTTATTCGTTATGTGCGCTCACTTAACCGCAGCACTAATATTCTATGGCTATATTTCAAGCCTAACAGCTCTGATATCACTAGCCCTTGTAAATACAGAATCATCTCTTACCGCAACTGCTACGTGCGGAAGCAAATATCTCTTGCACTGCTCATCGCTCGATGTAGTCTCCGCATTATCAGCACTACA
>NZ_CALHTQ010000206.1 GCF_938039775.1 uncultured Mogibacterium sp.
CGTACTGCTTGCCATCTACTGTCCCGGTGGCTTTGTCTCCTGAATGACTCGTCGTGCTGAGCCATACCGAGGAGGCGATACCGAGTGAAATGAGGATTATAAAGAGGACGATATCAGCTTTTTTTATAAATCCTTTTAACATTGTTCGTTATTCCCTGTAACCCCTTAACTGTGAGGTAATAAATTGATTAAACTTAGCAAACAAACCATAAAACTTTCGTTAATATTTGTAATAATCGCAACGGTTATTATAACACAGACAGCCTGCAAGAACACCAAGGATGTTGAGCCAGTATCAAAGGAGGGCTTCTATCTCGATACAGTGTGTAAGATTTCGATATATGACATGGATGGAGATCTGGATAAGGAGAAGGCGGAGGCTGCAATCGATAAGGCTTATAAAAGATGCCGCGAGCTCGAGAATACTTTAAGCAACACAATCGAGTCAAGTGAAGTCAGTCAAATTAATAGTGCTGGTGGCAAATGGGTAACTGTAGGAAAAGACACACTCAAAGTTGTTAAGGCTGGTGTGAAGTATGGAGAGCTATCGAATGGTGATTTCGACATAACTATCGGATCGGTTTCAGGGCTATGGGACTTTCAGTCTGAGAATCCAGTAGTTCCAGAGCAGTCTAAGATTACTGAAGCGCTGAAGCATGTAAACTATAAGAATATTCAGTTCGATGGAAACAAGATAAGAATCATAGATCCTGAGGCTAAGCTCGATCTAGGAGGAATTGCCAAGGGTTATGTTGCAGACGAACTTACGACGCTGCTCGAGAAAGAAGGCGTAACATCTGCTGTAATTAACCTTGGAGGTAACATTTCCACGATAGGTGGCAAACCAGATGGCAGTCCATTTGTCATCGGAATAGAGAAGCCATATACTGACAGGACCGAAATAATCGGAACCACGACAGCGGATAACCAGACCGTTGTAACCTCAGGAATATACGAGAGGCAGTTCCAGCAGAATGGCAAGATTTACCACCACGTACTGAGCAGCAAGACGGGATATCCTGTCGAGACGCAGCTTGAGGCGGTCAGCCTAGTGGCGAAGAAGGGTCGCTCGATGGATATTGACGCTATGAGCACGATTTGCCTGATGAAGGGTGTAGATGGCGGGAAGGCATTTATCAAGAAACAGAAAGGTGTTGAGGCTGTCTTTAGCGCACAGGGCAAGGAAGTTGCCAAGACTAAGGGCATGAAGTTCACTGCCGAATAAGTTAGCGAACCATTAGCTTGAGCAAATAGTTAGCGAGATATGCGTAGGGAAATCCTGCGTAGACACATATACCGAGATATAGATTTAAACAACTAAGAGCCAATGGAAAGAAGGTGCGTAGAGTGAAGGACAATAGAATATTAGTCGATATGCACCTACATACTACGGCATCAGATGGTTCGTTTAGTCCCTCGGAGGTTGTACAGAGGGTAAAATCATCGGGCGTCAAAGTATTTTCGCTGACTGATCACGATACGACTGCCGGAGTGCACGAAGTCGAAGATGATATACCGGAGGGAATGGAATTTTTCAAAGGAATTGAATTCTCCTGCAAAGCCGGCGACATTAAGTGCCATATACTCGGCTACTCGTATGACGACAATCACCCCGATTTTATAAAGGCGCTTGCTGCTGCAGAGGCGAAGAGAGAAGATAAGCTCGCGATTAGAATTGAACACCTTAGGGAAGTGGATGGCATAGAGCTAACTGCAGACGAGATTGCAGAGTTAGAGGCGATTCCTTCAGCTGGGAAGCCCCATATAGCTAATATCCTCATGCGGAGAGGTATCTGCGGTACGAGGACTGAAGTTATTAACAGGTACCTTGAATTCGGAGTTGATAACAGGATTCCTGCAGAGCTAGCTATTAGAGCGATTAAGTCATCTGGTGGAGTTGCTATCTGGGCTCACCCTCTCGGTGGGGAAAATGAAGAACATATGGATAGAGAGGAGTTCGAAGCTAAGCTTAAGTTTCTGCAAGCGATTGGGATAGAAGGACTGGAATGTTTCTATTCTAGGTACGATGACCGTGAAATTGCGATGCTGCTTGAGATTGCGGAGAGTCGGGG
>NZ_CALHTQ010000207.1 GCF_938039775.1 uncultured Mogibacterium sp.
TTCTTAATTATTGCATTATGTACGTCGTTAGCCTCTAAATTTTGTATCGAAGCTGCCACCGCCTCATCGTCAATATCTATGCCTAGAACTTCGCTAGCCCCAATCTTACTCGCTACTATAGAAAGTATTCCTGTGCCACAGCCTACATCCAGGACCTTATCACCCTCTTGGATATAAGTCTCCAGAAAATCTGCAGATAGCGAAGTCGTTTCATGAAGTCCCGTTCCAAAAGCCATCCCTGGGTTAATGCGAATGACCTCCCTATCCTCGATATCTTGCTCATATTCAGACATATCTACCCAAGGTGGAGCAGCTATGTAGCTGTATCCGAGTCTCGCAGGTTTTAGAAATTCCTTCCAGCGATCTTTCCACTCTTCATCATTGCGGATATTAACTGTTACCTTCAGCGAACCGAGGTCAGCTCCTAGACCGAATACGCCACTTTCTGTATGTTCTCTAACGTTTTGTACTGCTTCCTTTACAGTCTCAACAGTATTATCAGCATCTTCATCATCTGCCGCGTATACGACGATGCTAGGATTTTTTTCTCTTTCTCTCTCGAAGTCCTCTGGTGCGAGGTAATCAGTCTCTCCGTGCTGACCAGTCATAAACAAAGCATCTGCTGGATCGTTTACCTCAGCAGTGTCTATCCCGTTACAGATAAGTGCCGCCAGCATCGGCTCAATACCAAGCTCCGATACTTCAATTTTTATCTCATAGTATTTCATCTAAGTGTCTCAATCTCTCTTGCGTAACCTTCAAGGTCTTCCTGCGGTGTCTCAAGGATACACGGAAGCCCTACAATATGTGGATTATTAACCACGGCTAACATACCGTCAAGCCCTATTTCTCCATCGCCGATCTTCTCATGTCTATCTTTTGCGGCGCCCATCGGATTTTTGCTGTCATTGATATGAAGTGCACGTAGCTTCTCGATCCCGACAATTCTATCAAATTCATCAAGTACTCCCTTGAAGTCATTTTTTACATCATAACCAGCATCACTGATGTGACAGGTATCAAGGCAAACACCTATCTTATCTTTGAACTTCACTCCATCGATAATCTGGCGGAGCTCCTCAAAGCTCT
>NZ_CALHTQ010000208.1 GCF_938039775.1 uncultured Mogibacterium sp.
CGAAGTACTCCCCAGATCTACCGTCTCTGAGTCTAAGCTTGCCAGTCTTAGGGTGGCCGCAATCGTCAAGCATGTTGATTACGTCAATCTCACTGGCACCGTCAAATACTGGTGTTGAAATATACCAACCCTTTGTCTTAGCTGCTAGTCCTAAGTGAACCTCGAGTACCTGTCCTACGTTCATTCGGGAAGGTACGCCCAGTGGGTTAAGCATTACCTGTAATGTCTCACCATCTTCCTTGAATGGCATATCCTCCTCTGGAAGAATTCTGGAGATTACACCCTTGTTACCGTGACGACCAGCCATCTTATCTCCGACGTTGATCTTTCTCTTAGTAACTATGTAAACTCTTACAATCTTATTTACTCCTGGTGGGAGTTCAGAGCTGTTCTCTCTTGTAAATTCTCTTACGTCGATGACAATACCCGTCTCACCGTGAGGAACTTTGATAGAAGTGTCTCTTACTTCCTTGGACTTCTCACCGAAGATTGCACGAAGCATTCTAACCTCTGCAGTTAAATCTGTCTCGCTCTTAGGTGTCAGTTTTCCTACAAGAATATCAGAAGACTTAACTTCTGCTCCGATTCTGATGATTCCGTTCTCATCAAGCTCTTTGAGAGCTTCTTCGCTGAGGTTAGGAATATCTCTTGTAATCTCTTCTGGTCCAAGCTTTGTATCACGAGCTTCACACTCATATTTAACTATGTGTAGTGATGTTAGAACATCATCCATGAGAAGTCTCTCGTTAAGAATAATAGCATCCTCGTAGTTGTATCCTTCCCATGTCATGAATCCAATAAGCAGGTTCTTACCTAGCGAAATCTCACCGAGGTTAGTCGATGGTCCGTCTGCTAGAACCTCACCAGCTTCAACATGCTCTCCGCATGCGACTATCGGTCTCTGGTTGATGCAAGTACCTTGGTTTGATCTCTTGAACTTGAGCAGCTTATACTCTTCGAGCTCCCCATTGTCGTCTCTACGCACCTTAACAAACTGAGCATCAACAAACTCGACAGTACCAGCTGCCTTTGCAAGTAGAACAGCTCCAGAGTCACAAGCAGCCTTATACTCAATTCCAGTTCCAACGTATGGAGCCTCTGTAACTAGTAGCGGCACAGCCTGTCTCTGCATGTTAGATCCCATCAGAGCACGGTTCGCGTCGTCGTTCTCAAGGAACGGAATCATTGCAGTCGCAACGGATACTACCTGCTTAGGGGAAACGTCCATGTAATCGACACTTTCCTTCTTAGCAAGTGTAATCTCTCCCTTAACTCCTCTTACAGCAACTTTGTTGTTTACGAAGTGACCTTCTGCATCGAGTGGCTCGTTGGCCTGAGCTACAATCATCAGCTCCTCGTCATCTGCGGATAGGTAATCAACCTGTTCAGTTACAACGCCAGTCTCCTTATCAACCTTGCGGTACGGAGTTTCAATAAATCCATACTCATTGATGATACCGTAAGTTGTGAGGGATCCGATAAGTCCGATGTTAGGACCTTCAGGTGTCTCAACTGGGCACATTCTGCCGTAATGTGTATAGTGTACGTCACGCACCTCGAATCCAGCTCTTTCTCTCGAAAGACCGCCAGGTCCAAGTGCCGAAAGTCTTCTCTTGTGAGTTAGCTCTGCAAGAGGGTTGTTCTGGTCCATAAACTGCGATAGCTGGGAGCTTCCAAAGAACTCCTTAACCGCTGCAGTTACAGGTCTGATGTTGATGAGCTGCTGAGGAGTTGCATTTTCAGTAGTCATTCTCTCCCTAACAGATCTCTCCATTCTTGCAAATCCAATACGGAACTGATTCTGAAGTAGCTCGCCAACCGATCTAAGTCTACGGTTTCCGAGGTGATCGATATCATCAGTCTCACCTATTCCATAGCTTAGGTTGAGGAAATAGCTCACGGAAGCGATAATATCATCGTGTATTATATGCTTAGGCGAAAGTTCATTCTTGCGGTTAGCAATAGCAGCCTTTAAAGCATCCTCATCTCCATTTGCCTCTTCTATAAGCTCCATCAGAACAGGGTAGTAAACCTTCTCTGATAGCTTGTATGGAGCAAGGTCAATGTCAACATACTTAGTTGGGTCAACGAAGTTATTACCGATAACCTTAACTACCTCATCATCCTCAGTCTTGCTGTTTACATATGCATAAGCAACGCCAGCATCTTCAATCTCCATAGATCTCTTGCGGGAGATGAACTCACCCTTTTCGACAAGAACTTCACCAGTTGCTGGGTCTACAATCTGCTCAGCAGCAATAGTCTCAACTAGTCTGTTGTGAATACCGAGCTTTTTGTTGTACTTATATCTACCAACCTTTGCAAGGTCGTATCTACGCACATCAAATAGAAGCGAGTTAACCATAGATCTAGCATTCTCAACTGTTGGAGGATCTCCTGGTCTTAGTCTCTTGTATATTTCCTTAACACCGTCATCTGCATTCTTGGTGCTATCCTTCTCAAAAGTTCTTAAAAGAGCAGGATTTTCACCGAAGGTGTCGATAATTTCTTCATTCGAACCGAGCCCCATCGCTCTCAGGAACGATGTGAGTGGAAGCTTTCTAGTTCTGTCTACTCTTACGTAGAGAACGCCAGCTGAGTCAGTTTCATACTCGAGCCAAGCTCCCCTGTTCGGGATAATAGTCGAAGAATAAAGCTTGTTATTCGACTTATCAGTATCAAACTCAAAATACGGTCCTGGAGATCTTACGAGCTGTGTTACGATAGCTCTCTCCGCACCGTTGTATATGAATGTGCCTTTTTCTGTCATCAATGGGAAATCTCCCATGAAAACATCTTGTTCCTTGATCTCAAGAGTCTCCCTGTTTATCAATCTTACCTTGACCGTCAGAGATGTAGCGTAAGTGGCGTCACGCTCCTTGCATTCCTCCTGATCGTATTTAGGCGTATCTGAGAAGGAGTAGTCAGCGAACTCTAGGCTCAAAGTATTGGTGGTATCCCTAATTGGAGATACATCTTCCAGAACTTCGGCTAGTCCTTCTTCGACAAACCACTTGTATGACTCGGTCTGGATATCAATGAGGTTTGGCATCTCACAAACTTCGTTGATTTTCGCAAAAGTCATACGTTCTTTCCTTCCAACTTTTACAGGTTTTGGCATGTTATCACTCCTTGTTATTTAAGAAAAAACGTCTCCATAGCAACTTACTATTATAGAGTAAGGTTGTAAATATTTCAAGCCCAGAGATGAGCATATTATGCATTTTTTGCAACTTTTCGTACCCTTGCAATCGAAAAACTACAAAAAACACATAATCTTGCCCGTCACCACAAAAGCACTACCCGATATTGATGCATCGGATTTTTGCAGTGAAAATGAGCTTCTTATAAATAGCAAGAATTGGGCTCCCGAAATCAGGAGCCCAATCCAAAATTGTTGTGCTATTTAATTACTTAAGCTCTACTGTAGCTCCAACTGCCTCGAGAGCTTCCTTAAGTGCGTTAGCTTCGCCAGCTTCGATGTTCTCCTTAACGTTAGCAGGTGCTCCATCAACAAGCTCCTTAGCTTCCTTAAGTCCAAGACCTGTAGCTTCTCTAACTGCCTTGATAACCTTGATCTTCTGGTCTCCAGCGCTAGCAAGAACTACTGTGAACTCTGTCTGCTCCTCAGCAGCCTCTCCGCCGCCTGCAGCAGGTGCTGCAACTACAGCTGCAGCTGCAGATACTCCGAACTCCTCTTCACAAGCCTGAACGAGCTCGTTGATCTCAAGAATGGTCATACCCTTTAGGGCTTCAATGATCTGATTCTTATCCATTTTATTTCTCCTTTTGTCTAAATTTGCTGAAATGTCAGCTTCTCGATACACCGATTAATCGGTAAAATTCTTAAAAATTGTTAGCTACTAATAGCTTATGCTTCAGCAGTCTCTCCTGCTGGAACTGCACCCTCATCAGTGATTGCCTTGAATGTTCTAACAAGCTGTGATAATGGTGACTGGATGCTTCCCATGAAACGAGCGATAAGCTCTTCTCTTGATGGGATATCTGCAAGCGCTTCAACCTGCTTAGCATCATAAACTGAGCCATCAACGTATCCGCCCTTGAATGACATCTTGTTATACTGCTTCATAGCCTTCTTAAGAAGTCTAGCTGAAGATGTTGCATCCTCTTCGCAGAATGCGAATGCGCTAGATCCCTTCAGGGCTTCGCCAAGTCCTTCGTACTCAGTTCCGGCGATAGCACGCTTTACAAGTGTGTTCTTATATACAGTTAGGTTCACGCCGTTCTCTCTAAGAGTCTTTCTTAGTTCGTCAGCCTGAGCTACTGTAATTCCAAGATAGTCTACAACTACGATCGAGATGGATTTGTCAAATTTTGCCTTAATCTCATCGATAATTAGCTGTTTTGCGTTCTTTGCTTCTACAGACATTTGGTCTCCTTTCTTGAACACTGTTGTGCCCATAATTGTGGTTTAACCTATTCGGTCTTGTGTGCTAATACCAAGTACGGTACAAATAACCCCGCTGCGAGACAGCGGGGAACAAATTTATGTTTGTACCTCGGTGGGATATTAAGCTTTCGCTCCCACTGTCTACGGTTGATATTCGATTATTAACACCGGCCGACTATTAGCTTAGGGATGCTGTGCTGATCTTAACTCCAGGTCCCATTGTCGATGTAACAGTAACACTCTTGAAGTACTGACCCTTAGCAGCTGCTGGCTTAGCCTTAGCAACAACCTGGATTAGAGCGTTAGCATTTTCAACTAGCTGCTCCTCAGTGAATGAGCACTTACCGATAATTACATGGATAATGTTAGCCTTGTCAAGACGGTACTCTACCTTACCTGCTTTGATCTCCTCAAGTGCCTTCTGTACGTCCATTGTTACAGTGCCTGACTTAGGGTTTGGCATGAGTCCCTTAGGACCGAGAACCTTACCTAAACGTCCTACAACGCCCATCATGTCCGGTGTAGCAACTACTGAATCAAAGTCGAACCAGTTTTCCTTCTGGATCTTTTCTGCAAGATCCTCTGCGCCTACGTAATCTGCACCAGCTGCCTCTGCCTCTTCAGCCTTAGCACCCTTAGCAAAAACAAGAACCTTCTTGCTCTTACCTGTTCCGTGTGGAAGTACAGTTGCGCCTCTAACCTGCTGGTCTGCGTGTCTTCCGTCTACTCCGAGACGAATGTGCATCTCAACAGTCTCGTCAAACTTCGCATTTGCAAAGCTCTTTACGTTCTTTACAGCCTCTGCAACATCGTAAGTCTGCGACTTGTCGAAAGACTCCATGATTGCGCTGTATCTTTTACTTTTCTTTGCCATATTTCCTCCTTGTGGTTCTAACAACGTTTCCTATAAAACGTCTCCCACTGATTACTCTGTTACAGTAACTCCCATGCTGCGAGCAGTACCCTTGATCATATCAGTAGCTGCTTCAAGTGTAGCCGCATTGAGATCCTGCATCTTAGTCTTCGCAATTTCCTCTGCCTGAGCATATGTAATCGATGCAACCTTTGTCTTGTTAGGTTCGCCCGATGCCTTATCAATGCCTGCCGCCTTCTTGATAAGTACTGCTGCTGGTGGAGTCTTGCACACGAATGTGAATGATCTGTCTGTGTAAACTGTGATTACAACTGGAATGATCATTCCCTGCTGATCCTGAGTCTTAGCATTGAACTGCTTACAGAAGTCCATGATGTTAACACTCTTCTGACCTAGGGCAGGTCCAACTGGTGGTGCAGGTGTTGCTCCTCCTGCAGGGATCTGAAGCTTAATATAGCCGTCGATCTTCTTTGCCATCTTATTCTCCTTTCTCTGAGACTATAGCTCCCAGTTAGTTAAGTTTTCCCACCTGCGAGAACTCGAGCTCTACAGGTGTATCTCTACCGAACATCGATACCTTCGCCTTAACAATCTGCTTATCAGGACTGATATCCTCAACGATACCCATCTGACCCTCGAAAGGTCCACCGATAATGCGGATTGTGTCGCCAGTCTCAACATCCAGGTCGATGCGCATTTTCTCAACGCCCATCCTAACCACTTCTTCCTTAGTTAGTGGAATAGGATCAGAACCGTGACCTACGAATCCAGTAACGCCCTCTGTGTTACGCACCAGATACCAAGTCTCGTTGTTGACAATCATCTTGATGACTACGTAGCCAGGATAAAGCTTTCTAGTCTTGACCTTTCTCTGGCCATTCTTAATCTCCACTCTATCCTCAGTAGGAATCGTAACCTCAAGGATGAGATCCTGCATTCCTCTGTACTCTACCATCTTCTCGATGTTAGTCTTAACCTTGTTCTCATAACCAGAATACGTATGGATTACGTACCACTTTGCAGTACCATCGCCACGTAGACCTTCGCCCTCAAGTGGTGACAGCGTTGTGCCGCCCGTATTCAAGTTTTCGGTCTTCTCTGTCATGTATATCTCCTTCTAGCCTATTTCGATAGCGTAATTCCGAGAAGCTTCTTGAGCACTGCTAAGAAGCCTGTATCCATCCCCCAGAACAACAGGGAGAAGAAGATGCACACACCAAAAACAACTACAGTATCCTTGGTCAGTTCCGCTCTCGTAGGCCATACTACTTTGGCCATCTCCTGTTTAACACCAGTGAAATATCCAATGATGCCCTTACGCTCTTTGCGCTGTTCCGGTTTGCTGGTTTTATTCTCTATTTTAGTATCCTTGCCATCTCTGGATATGGTTTCATTGTTGTTTGCCATGATGTTCCCTCGACTACTTAGTCTCCTTGTGGAGTGTTTCCTTACCGCAGAACTTGCAGAACTTTCTAAGCTCAATTCTATCAGGATTGTTCTTCTTGTTCTTAGTTGTGTTGTAGTTTCTCTGCTTGCACTCTGTGCATGCTAGTGTAATCTTGTTTCTCAAGGTGATGACCTCCTTTGCAAATATATATGTAAGCTAATTGCTTCTCTCAACTCAAAAGTCAGAGCCTGCCTTGCAAGCTCTGTCGTGAATTCATAAAGTAGCCTTATAATAATACGCTGTACAGATGTCAATGTCAAGCATTTTCCTTGATATTTAATGCTGTACAAGTACTAAATATATTAGGCTAACAGTCCCTGCTTCGTCTAACCGCATACATCATAATAGCTGCTGCATTAGATGCATTTAGAGAGTTGATGCTTCCCTTCATCGGAATTGATATCGTGAGGTCGCACTTCTCCTTGACGAGTCTGCTGATACCTTTGCCTTCATTTCCTATAACTAGGGCAATTGCACCCTTCATCACACCTGCTGTCTCATAATACGACTTTCCGTCCATATCTACAGCCGCTACCCACACGCCCTGTGCTTGCAGCTCTTCGATGGTCCGAGATATATTGGTCACTCTCGCAACCGGCATGCGTTCTAGTGCTCCTGCTGAAGTCTTAGCCACGGTACTTGTAAGTCCACAAGCATTGCGCTTAGGAATTATAACTCCATGAGCATTAGCACACTCTGCCGTCCTTATGATCGCACCAAGGTTGTGTGGATCAGAAATCTCATCGAGCACCATAATAAAGGGCGGTTCATCACTGTCTACTGCTCGTTCCATAATCTCTTCAACTGTTGAATATGAGTATGCAGATATCTCCGCTGCCACTCCCTGATGCTTCTCCCCTGGAGCCATTCTATCTAGCACAATTCTAGGTACTGTATCCACTACTATACCTGCATCCTTAGCCATAGCTCTGATTTTTACGACGGAGCCCTCGGCTCCTGCCGCCATGTAGATTTTTTCTATCTCGCGGCCGCTTTTGATTGCTTCGATTACCGGATTGCGGCCGGCAATCAGATTCGCGGCTGGAGTGCTCTCTCCCTCGGCAAAGCTGCCGCCTCGGTTGTCCAATTCACTGCTGCGGTATGTATTTTTGTAGTTATCTCGCGGGCGGCTGCTTGAGTTTCTGTCGCGCCGAGAATTGCTATAACTCCCTGAGTTGACATTACGCTGCGAACTACCATATCCGCCAGCGTTACCGCTAGTACGTTTAGTTCTTCCTGTGTTCCGCCCAGTATTGCTACGAAACTCTTCCGCAGGCTCTCCGTCATAAGGTCTGAATGCAGCTTTTCCTCGCTCCGCGCGTCTCTGATACACTCCGTGTGCATCACGTCTGTTCTTGCCACGAGCACTTGTTTTCTTTTTATCTGATTTTGCCATTACTAATTCACATCCTATCTTTAAACATGACTATTATTATATGTTACTCGAATTAATCCTAATCGTCTATAAGTCTTTATCTCTGTTGTTTCATATACGGAAGCACACAAACAATGCTTGTAGTCATAGTTTCTTCCTAATCTTTTTTCGCTTGCTATACTCCTAGTTCATAAGTGTTAAAGTGAATTTGCCTACTTGATTCTACACACTTTGTCCAATTGTACTATCAGAATCTATTACTGCCACCCAGTATACTTGCTAGGATGCGGTCTTGTCGGTAGATAGTCTTCGAGTTCATACTCTTTGGCATACTTGAGTTTGAGAAAGTATTCAACCGCTAATACTATTGAAAATTCTAAAGCAACTAATAGTATGCAAATAAAAAACGTTAGTTCATCTGCCTCTGAATTAATTACAATGCTTTTTATGAATAGCATGATTGCAATGAATGAACCTGACCCCAAATATCTCATTGTTTTGGTGCCTATATCTTTGTTTTTTTGATAGAAGCCCTTCCCAATTCTTTTTTTAACAACGATGATAGTCACAGCAATTGTTATTACAATTATTACCACTAAAAAGCATATTGATGTTAGTAGACTTATTTGTACCTCTTCCCACGAAAAAAAACTTAACATTAAAAGAGACGTATGTAATACAAATCCCGTATACTGCCACGCCTCAGCCGCATACATGCTCTTACCTGGTTCTTCATTAAACGCCTTTAAATATTTTCTACGCATCCACATCGAAAATACAAATGTTATTATAGAAAAAATAACTCCAACGATATACAACACACTTTCACCAGATGTCTTATCAGATGACACTATATAGAATATTGTGTAAAAAATAAATGTTAATGTAGTTAAAAACGGCATCGCAATTAACGGATACTCAATCGGTCTTATAATATTATGATTAGCTATGAAGCTTGCTATTTTATCTTTGTCTTCCATTTTGCTTTCTCTCATATATCTAAAAATCATTTAGCTTTCTCAATCTAATTATAACCCCCTTACCGCAGATTGATAAATCAGCCTCAGTTTACTATCATTTATAAAACATTCTTAAATAGCTCATCCCTCATATCGTACTTATTGGCAAAATACAGTTTATATATATGCTCTATGAGCGATCTTGATAGCCATATCGTTGTATAAGTTTCCAAAATAATGATAATAACTGAAAATATAGTTATATGCCCTCTTATGGCTAACAGAAAAATAATAGAAAATACTATATATTCTAGCCCTTTAGATATGTCTCTTTCATTTTCGAAAGGTCTTTTTTTAATACCATCATTATCTTCTATTGCACTTAAAATTCGTTTTCTTTCAAAAATAAATGATATCACTATTTGTAAAAAAACAATTATTACTAGCATTAAGATATTTATGCCTCTGTAAAGACCTCTAAAACCACCTATAAACATCAGATCAATAATTATCAGAAGAAAACCTATTGAGATAATTTGGTACACCTTGCTTTGTGGAGCAGCTGATGAATACAACTTCACTCCAAAGCAGAACTTTGATATCACCATCCAGATTGCAGTAATAGCCATCTGTGTAACAAATATACCCCTTACAACAACATCGTTCCATTGTACTGCATTTGAAACCGAAAAAAACAAGCATATTGCTAGTATCAACCACAAACTAATTTTCGCAGACTTGTCTTTTTGTGCTTTTCTTTTCCCCTCTTCTGTCATTACTGAGCCTTTTCCCGAAACGAAATTCCTTATGGCTTGCTCGCTATTTTTTTTCATAACAATCTCCTAATCCAAACTATTTATCCAGTATTTTACTTTACCAGATGTAGCTATAGTTACACCTCCCCAAATTGCGCCTATTATTCCTGCCACTATCCATCCTGGAGGGCCAGAGAAACCGAGCGCACTTGCACTTAATCCAGTTATGTATGTTCCTCCTGCTACAACACCTGTTCCTGCAGCAGCATATGCAGCATTCACTCCCATATTCGATTTAATTTTAGTATCGGACAACCCAGCATTGTAGTCTGCTCTGTAATCAGTATAAATTCCAGCAGCAGTAATTCCGATTGGTAGTATTTTTTTTGCAGTAAATCTACCAAGCTTTGCAGCATTTCCTACACTTGAAACCTTTGCGGCCTTAGCTGTTTCTAGGCTTTCAAGTTTTGCTAATGCATTTGCCGCTCGTCCAGGTCTCATGTTGTTAATTGAACGCCCAAGATTAACCCTTATATCATGATCATATTGCTTATATACTTTATTAATTTTATTTACCTGCCATTTATTCACAAAACTAGATATTTTATTATCCGCTATATCTGTTCCTATATTCTCTGCACCACCACGCACCATCGCTGTAGTGTAGTCAATAGTACTAACTTTTTCTTCCTCCATTCCATTCAAATCCACAAACCCTACCGGATCGTTA
>NZ_CALHTQ010000209.1 GCF_938039775.1 uncultured Mogibacterium sp.
AACAACTCCCTTTTGAACCTACTATTTCAGCTTTTTAGTATCCAAACAATATCATCTAGAGAATTTAACTATATCAAAATCGCTCGCCCCTGTATTTTCAAACGTTTTATAGCATTGACGCATTTGCTTCCTCACTCCAACTCAATAATTACCATAGCATATTTGTTTCTTTTATATGCCATCAGTATCTATTAAGTTTCTAAAATTGGTTATTTTTATATCTATTTTTTATATTTTTTGAGATTTTATATATAAAAAATTCTAAAAATTTATGGCAAAATAAAGGATATCTAACTATATTTAAAAAAATGCTTTAAATCGCTATTTATCAAGGGATTTAACACTTGAAGAAATTGTATATATAATGTAAAATATTTTGAAGTATTAATTAATAATAGGGGACATATGTCCTCATAGAAAACAAGCGAAGGAAGGGCAATTCATAATTATGAAAACTGGAACAAAAAAGTTTTTAGCAGTATTAGTGACAGCTATTATCATTATTGGATGGGCAGTAGCTATCAAAGGTGCTGGTCCAATTAAGAGCATTAATAAGCAGCTCAAGTACGGTCTTGATATTAACGGTGGTGTGTATGTATTACTTCAGGCAGATACTAAAGCAACAGGATCTGATCTAAGTAAGCTGATGGATCAGACAAAGTCTGTTCTTGAAAATCGTGTTAATGCGATGGGTATTTCTGAAGCCACAGTTTCTGTCGAGGGAACAAAAAAGATTCGTGTTGAGATGCCAGGTGTAGATGATGCTGACACTGCTATTAAGCAGATTGGTAAGACAGCACAGCTTAGATTCTTGTTAGCTGATGGCACCCAGATTATGAATGGTAATGATATCAAAGATGCGTCATTTAGCACTGATTCAAACAATGGCGGATATAAAATAACCATTGATTTTACATCAGCAGGTTCACAGAAATTTGCGAAAGCTACCGAGAAAACATCTCAAGGTGCTGTAACGGCGACCTTAAAGAATTCTGACGGAAGCTCATTTGACGCACAGTCAATTATTATCATGCTAGATGACAAAGTTATCTCAGCTCCTAGAGCGCAGAACGTAATTAACGGTAGAAGCTGTGAAATTACATCACCTAATGGTTTCTCAAAAGAAGAAGCTTCACAGACATCCTCTCTTATCAGAGGAGGAGCTCTACCAACATCACTCACAGAAGTTAACTCATCTGTTGAGACAGCTACGATTGGAGCTAATGCTTTAATTAAATCTGTAAAAGCAGGCATCATTGGTCTTGCTATTGTATTTCTGTTAATGCTTGTTACTTATGGATTGCTCGGATTTATTGCAGACCTTGCACTATCACTATACGTTCTAATCGTTCTTGTGATAATGGCTGCTCTCGGTGCAGTTCTGACACTTCCAGGTATCGCTGGTATCATCCTATCCATAGGTATGGCGGTTGACTCCAACGTTATTATCTTTACCAGAATTAGAGAAGAGATTGCAAAAGGTAAATCTATTAGAGCATCTGTTGATACAGGATTCAAATCTGCACTATCAACAGTAGTTGACTCTCAGACAACTACTCTGATTGCATCGATTGTTCTGTACCTGATAGGCACTACAGCTGTTAAGGGCTTTGCTCTTACACTTATGCTAGGAACTATCTGCAGTATCTTTACAGCTGTAATCATTACTCAGCTATATGTGACGCTGCTTGCAGATAGCAAGAAATTTGGCAAAAACAAATACTTCGGTATTAACGAAGATGGAACACCTAGGTTCAAATTAAAACGTCAGTTTGACTTCATCGGAAACCGCAAGAAGTTCTATGCTCTTTCACTTTGTGTAATTATCGTAGGTATTGCATGCGCTGGATTTAAAGGCTTCAACTACGGAATTGACTTCACTGGAGGAACTACTATTCAGCTTGATATGGGCAGGAAAGTCAATATCGAAGAAGTTAAAGAAACGATTGCAAAGCATAAGCTAAACCCACAGATTGTATATGCTGGAGAGAAGAATAATCAGATTGTAATCAGAACAATCAAAGCTTTAAAGGCTGACCAGAGACAAGAAGTTATCAACACAATCGATTCTAAATACAATTTAAAAAAGGATGCTGTGCTATCCTCTGAAGAATTTGGACCAACTGTTGGTAAAGAACTTAGAAGAAATGCTGTTAAGTCAATCCTCATAGCTACATTCTGTATGCTCATCTATATTAGGTTTAGATTTAAGAACTGGAACTATGGACTAGCTGCTGTAGGCGGCCTCGGACATGACGTTCTCGTGACACTTGCTATCTATGCAATATTTGGATTTACTATCAACAATCCGTTTATTGCCGGTATTCTGACAGTAGTAGGTTACTCGATAAATGACACAATCGTAGTATTCGATAGAATCCGTGAGAACACTAAGTTCTACAAGCGCAAAGAAGTTGTTGGTCTGATTAACGATAGTATCAATCAGACGCTTTCAAGATCGATTATGACATCGCTCACAACTATTGTGGTAATGATTCCGCTTTTCGTTCTTGTTTCATCTGAAATAAGGCAATTCTTGATTCCGCTTATTATCGGTGTATCTGTAGGAACATACTCCTCGATATTCCTATGCAGTCCACTGCTTTATGAATCTATGCGTAGACAGAATATGTCCAAATACGCTAAGCGGATCGAACAGAATGAGAAACAGCGCAAGAAGATTGAGCGTGCTAAACGTGAAAATGACGGTATCATAAAATAAACGTATATAAACTTAAGTTATTGGAGGCTTACATTTGCAGTCAAAAGCTATAGTTATTACAACTGAAGAATTTATAGCTAAGCTTGAAAGTCTTAACCACAAGTACAATTCGCCACTTGTGGTTAAGGCATTTGAAATTGCTAACTCTTTACATGAAGGTCAGCGAAGGAAGAGTGGGGAACCTTATATCATTCATCCTATTGCTGTTACCTTTATATTGGCAAATTTCGGGATGGATACCGAGACTATCATTGCTGGATTAATGCATGACGTTGTTGAGGATACAGCATATACTCGCGAAGAACTCGTCGAAGATTTCGGTGAAGAAATTGCACTTCTTGTGGACGGTGTTACTAAGCTTGGTAATATTAAGTACGATTCAAAGGAAGAACTGCAGGCGGAGAATTTCCGTAAGATGTTTCTTGCCATGTCTAAAGACATCAGGGTGCTAATTATTAAGCTTGCAGACAGACTTCATAACATGCGAACTCTTGAATACATGCCTACAAACAAGCGTGAAGAAAAGGCACTTGAGACACTCGAGATATACGCTCCGCTAGCCGGTAGACTAGGTATTTATAGCATAAAGTTTGAGTTAGAGGATTTGGCGCTCATGTACCTTCATCCTAACGAATATAAAGAGTTATCTAGCAAGGTTAGTCAAAGGAGAGAAAGCAGAGAAAGTGTAATACAGCACCTGATTTCCGAAATTAAAGAGGGTCTCGATAATGCGAATATTGAATGTGAGGTCATGGGACGCTCCAAGCATCTATATAGCATTTACAAAAAGATGGTCATCCAGAAGAAACAGCTGGATGAAATTTTCGATTTAACTGCAATAAGAATAATTGTTGACAGTGTAAAAGATTGCTACGCTGCGCTTGGACTCGTTCATACGAAATGGACTCCTATACCTGGTAGGTTTAAGGACTATATTGCTATGCCTAAACCAAATATGTATCAGTCAATACATACCACAGTTCTTGATGAAAATGGAAATCCTTTTGAAATCCAGATTAGGACTAAGGAGATGCATCGTATTGCCGAGTACGGTATTGCAGCGCACTGGAAATACAAAGAGGGTAAGGTAGATGGTCCACAAGATGAAGATGAACAGAAACTCGCTTGGTTAAGACAAGCACTCGAATGGCAGAAGGAAACTGATGATTCTCTTGAGTTTTTAGAAACTTTAAAAGTTGATCTCTTTGACAATCAGGTTTTCGTATTCACACCGCACGGAGATGTTGTTGAGCTTCCAGCGGAATCTACCCCAATAGATTTTGCGTTTAAAATCCATACAGATGTTGGTGTGAGATGTGTTGGAGCTAAGGTTAATGGCAAGATGGTTACTATTGACCACAAGCTCAATACGGGCGATATTGTTGAAATCATCACCTCTGCAAACTCAGCTGGTCCAAGCATGGATTGGTTAAATATCGCCAAAAGTTCGCAGGCTAAGAACAAGATTAGAAATTGGCTGCGAAAAGCTGATAGAACCAACGTAGTCGAAAAAGGTAAGAATAATATAACAAATTACCTTAAGAAAAAAGGGTACGACCCTACACTCGTTGCGAAAAACTCATATCTTCTCAAGGCTGTTAAGGACCTGGGAATGAGTAACATAAATGAACTTTATGCTTCAATTTCAGGCGGCGGAGCTGCTCAGGTTAGACTAGGGCAGAGGCTTATCGATTATTATGTTGAAGACACACACAAGGAAGAGAAGAAGGCCGAAGAGATTATCAAAAAGAAGCCTGTCAAGAGAGAGCAGAATTCAGGTACTCCCGGCATCATGGTTAAAGGTTCTGACAATCTGCTGATCAAGGTTGCTAGATGCTGTAACCCTGTTCCTGGTGACGATATAATTGGGTTTATCACAAAGGGACGTGGTATTACAGTTCATCGAAAGGACTGTACAAATATTCTGAGTTTGCCTAATGCAGAAAAAGGCAGGCTAATCCAGGTAGAATGGGAAACTCCTAAACTTGGACAGACCTATTATGCCGATGTGCTGGTTTCGGGTCAGGATAGAAAGGGGCTCTTTAGTGACATATCAAAGGTTTGCGAAGACCTTGATATAAAGCTTTCCGGGGTTAACATGAGGCCTATAGAAGACAATAATGTTACATGTACTTTAACAGTTTCTATTTCGGATACGCATCAGATGCAACGACTATTAATTGCACTTAGAAATGTTCCGGGAATATCAGAGGTTTATAGGGCTAGATCATAATGAGTATAAAACTTAAGCGAATTGAATGTGCTCCAATTGGAGAGAATACGTATGTCATTAAGGATGAGAATAGTGGGCTTTGTGCGGTTATTGATCCGGGATGTTTTTACAAGGCAATAGAGGATTTTATAGGAGAAGAAAAAAACTTAGCTTATATAATTCTCACACATGCTCACTGGGATCACATCGCTTCACTTAACGAATACAAGGACAAGTATCCAGCTTCAAAGCTTGTTGTTAATTTTGATGAACACGAAATGATAACCGACTCATCAATAAACGGCACTGCTCAATATGCTGGCATGGAAGTTGCACTCGAAGCAGATATATATGTGGTAGATGGCGAAGAACTAAAGCTCGGTGATACGAATCTTAAATTTATAACTACGCCTGGACACACTAAGGGCGGTATGTGCATTCTTGCCGACGGAAATCTATTTAGTGGAGACACGCTATTTATGAGAAGTGTCGGCAGAACAGACCTTTACGGCGGAAACTGGGGTCAGCTGAAAGACTCTATTCAAAATAAGCTTTTTAGCCTTGATGGTAGTACGATTGTTTATCCAGGCCATGGACCGTCAACGACTATAGAATCAGAGAAGAGGGAAAATCCTTTTGTATAGAATGTATGTTAACGGAATAGAAAATGAGCATCATTACTCTGAACTTGCACGTGAGTTCTTTGCTGATGGAGAGTATGAAGTTGTTCCTATCAATATAAAAAATGCCGGAGACTTAGCACTTGGAGAACACAGTATAGTTTTTAACGCTAACCTTGATCAGGATAGAGATATTATTAAACGCGATATTTTTAAAACCCTATCTTCGCTTACAGGCAAAGCTCCCGATTGGGGTACTCTTACAGGTGTAAAACCTCTTAAGCCCGCAATGAACCTTTACCTTGAGGGCTATACTATAGAAGAGGTGGATCAAGGTCTTTCTGATATTTATCTAGTGTCTGAGGGTAAAAGAAAATTAATAGATGAGATACTCAGATATCAAACGAAGAATGTTACACCAGCGGATGATAGAAATTGGGCAATTTATACGAGTATTCCATTTTGCCCGAGTATTTGTTCATATTGTTCTTTTGGTTCGGAACTCGCTAGAGTAAAATCTATTGAAAATTATCTTCCCGAGCTCCATAAAGAAATTAGGGAGTGCGGAAAACTCTTTGTAAAGAGTGGAAAGAAGATTGAAAGTCTTTACTTTGGCGGTGGCACCCCTACATCACTACGTGGAAAAGAACTATCTACGCTTTTTAAATCGCTTGAAGATTCATTTGGTATCAAGATTGATGATATTGAAACTACTGTAGAGGCGGGGAGACCGGATACTATTGACAAAGAAAGGTTAGGTGCTATAAAGGCAGCTGGTGTTAACCGCATCAGTATCAACCCTCAGTCGATGAACGATGAAACTCTTAAAATTATAGGAAGGTCTCACTCAAGCGTTGACATCAAATCTGCCTTTAAGTTAGCTAAGGAGTATGATTTTGAGGTTATCAATTCTGATGTTATCGCAGGTCTTCCAGGTGAAACAGCACAAGATGTTTCCAATACAATTAATGAACTAATAAATATCGGCGCAAACAATATCACCGTACATACATTATCGGTAAAGAGAGGTTCAAAACTCAAAAATGACGACCCCGAATACTATTTGCGAGGTGTTCGAGAAGTTGAAAAGATGTTAAATATCGCTTCTCAGATACTTCACGAATCTGGATTTGTGCCATATTACGTTTATAGACAAAAGCACCAGATGGGATCTTTTGAGAATGCTGGCTGGTGCAAACCGGGTCTCCACTCTTTATATAATATTAGAATTATGGAAGAAATGCAGACCATCATTGGGCTCGGAGCAGGAGCTATCGGTAAACGTTTTTATTCGGCAGAAAACCGTTTAGAACGTGTACCAAATATAAATGATTACAGAATGTATGTAGATAGAATCGATAATATAATTGCCAGAAAACATAAGTATTTCGATTAAATCTATGAATTAGGAGGAATTTATGGCTATCAAAGCACCTAAAGGAACTAAGGACACAATGCCAAAGGATTCATATAAAGTGCACTATATCGAACGCGAGTTTTATGAATTATGTCGCCTTTATGGATTTGGCGAAGTTAGAACACCAATGTTTGAAAGTACGGAACTTTTTAATAGAGGCGTTGGTGAAACTACAGATATTGTGCAAAAGGAAATGTACACCTTTGAGGATCTCGGACATCGTAGTATTACTTTGAAGCCTGAAGGAACATCTCCTGCGGTTAGAGCATTTATCGAAAGTCATGACTATGCTGAAATGCAGCCCACTAAGTATTATTATGACACTCCGTGTTTTAGATATGAGAGACCTCAGGCAGGTAGACTTCGTCAGTTTCATCAGTTTGGAGTAGAGAATTTCGGAACTCCAGACATGATGGCAGATGCTGAAGTTATTGCTCTAGCATCTGATTTCATAAAAAAAATTGGAATAAAAGATGTTGAACTTAAAATAAACAGTGTTGGTTGCCGTAAGTGTAGACCCGTATACAGGGAAGCACTCCAAGACTATCTAAGACCTTATTATGAAGACCTATCTTCTACGAGCAAGGATCGCTTTGAGGCTAATCCAATGCGCATCATCGACAGCAAAGATCCTCGTGATCAAGAGATTGCAGCTGATGCACCAGTTATGCTTGACCATTTATGCGAAGATTGCGAGGCTTCGTTTGGGGCACTTAAGGCTAATCTCGATGCTATGGGCATAAAATATACCATTGACCCAAGAATCGTTCGTGGTCTTGACTATTATACAAAGACAGCATTTGAATTTGTTACTACCAGGATAGGAGCACAGGGAACTATTTGCGGAGGCGGCAGATATGACCACCTCGTTGAAGAGATTGGCGGACCCTCTGTTCCTGGTGTAGGATTTGGCTTAGGAAAAGAGAGATTATTGCTACTCATGGAGCAGAACGACATTATCCTCGAGAATCCTTATGTCCCAGATATATCCATCTCATATATCGGTGATAATGCGAGGTTGTATGCTATGGGTTTGGTTCATGACCTTAGAGAAAACGGTGTTGCAGTTGCGATTGATACGCTAAATCGTAATCTTAAAGGGCAGATGAAATACGCAAACAAGTTAGCTGCACGTTACTCTGTTGTGATTGGCGATGACGAGATCAAAAAGGGTGTCGTTACACTCAAGGATATGGTAAGCGGCGAACAGAAAGAAATTAATGCTAATGATATAACTAAGGAGATTGAAAGATAAGATGTCTACATTACTAAAAAGAACACACATGTGCGGAGAGCTAAGACTAGAAGACGTTGATACAAGCGTTGTCCTAAATGGATGGGTTGCTAAGGCAAGAAGTCTTGGTGGTCTTGTATTTGTTGACATCAGGGACAAATCTGGAATTACCCAGATTACATTTAATGAAGATATTCCTGAGGCACTTCTGGAGAAGGCAAAATCTTTGAGATCCGAATATGTAATAGGGGTTTCTGGTGTTGTAAAAGAAAGAACTTCTAAGAATGAAAACATTCCAACTGGTGCAATCGAAGTATTTGCAAACGATTTAGTAATATACTCCGAAGCGGATACACCACCTATTTATATCAAAGACGATGATAATGTAGACGAAAATCTCCGCCTCAAATATCGTTATCTTGATCTTCGAAAAAATAAAATGCAGCGAAACATCACCTTCCGTCATAAACTGACAAAGCTTGTGCGCGATTATTTTGATGAAAATGAGTTTACAGAAGTAGAAACCCCCATGCTTATCAAGCCAACTCCTGAAGGGGCAAGAGATTATCTCGTTCCAAGCAGAGTTAATAGAGGTTGCTTCTACGCGTTGCCTCAGTCACCACAGATGTTCAAACAGCTTCTCATGGTTTCAGGCACGGATAGATATTTTCAGATTGTAAAATGTTTTAGAGACGAAGATCTACGTGCTGACAGACAGCCTGAATTCACTCAGATTGACCTCGAGATGTCATTTGCTGACTCTGATGATGTTATAAAAATACAGGAAGGTCTACTTAAGCGTGTAATGAAAGAACTCAAGGGAATTGAGATAGAAACACCTTTCCCAAGACTTACATACAAGGAAGCTATGGAGCGTTATGGCTCTGATAAGCCAGATACACGATTTGATATCGAACTAAATAAACTCAATGACATTTTTGAGCGAAGTGAATTCAAAGTCTTCCAAGATGCTCTTGCTAATGGTGGTGATATACGAGCAATTTCAGTTCCTGGTGGTGCTGCCGAGTTTTCTCGCAAGAAAATCGATAAGTTAACAGAAGAAGCTAAGCATTACGGAGCAAAAGGTCTTTTGTGGATTAAAGTTGAGGAGAATGGCTTTGCTTCATCTGCTAGCAAGTTCCTTTCAACTGAAGAATTAACTAAGGTTGCAGAACGTTGTTGTTCTAAAGTTGGAGACATTATCTTTATTGTATCTGCACAACCTAAAGTAGTGTTCGATACACTTGGTTGGCTTAGAAGAAAAATCGCTGGAATCCTTGGATTGCTTGATGATAATAAATTTAACTTCTTATGGGTTGTTGATTTTCCTATGTTTGAACAGGACGATGAAGGAAATATAAAGGCTATGCACCATCCATTTACGCAGCCTAAGTTAGATGAATTATATAAGTTAGATGGAGATATACTTTCACTAAACGCAGATGCATATGATATTGTTTTGAATGGAGTTGAACTTGGTGGTGGTTCTATAAGAATTCATGACAGAGAACTTCAGGATAAGATGTTCCAGGTTCTAGGTCTAGGTGAAGAAGAGCGTATGGAGAAATTTGGTTTCTTTATCGAGGCATTTAAATATGGCGCTCCGCCACATGCTGGACTTGCATACGGTCTTGATAGAATGGTAATGCTTCTACTCGGCGAAAGCAGTATTCGTGAAGTTATCGCATTCCCTAAGAATGCAAATGCAGAATGCCCAGTTTCTGAAGCTCCTGGAAGAGCTGATGATGCTCAACTCAAAGAACTAGGTCTCTCTATAACTACACAGATACAATAAAATAATATAAGTTATGTATAATCATGTTAGACTTTTGCATGCCGATACAATTAACATTTACGAGAATGGGAATTACATGGATAAAATAGCGATATTTGGCGGTACCTTTGACCCAATTCATCTCGCTCACACAAAGCTAGCTGAAACTGCGCTGGAAGAACTTGGACTTGATAAAGTAGTTTTTATGCCAAATGCAGTTTCACCATTTAAGTTAGATTCCAAAATATTACCGGCTGAACACCGCTGTAAGATGATAGAGATTGCAATTCAGAACAATAAGCGACTAGAGATGACGACATATGAGATTGATAAACAAGGGGTTTCATATACTTACGATACACTTCAAAATCTTTCGGTCATGTACGATTCATGTCTTTACTTTATACTAGGATACGATTCCGTTGTTGCAATAGATACATGGTATAAGGGTGCTGATATTTTAAAAACATTTCCGCTAATCACTGCTGTTAGACCTGGTACAGACATTGCACTAGGTGAACGTAAAATTGCTGAATTTAAGAAAGTTTATGATGCAGAAATACACCTTTTACACATGCCACCGTTTGATTGTTCATCATCTCAAATAAGAGATTTATGTAGGACAGGACAACCTATTAATGGACTCGTAAACAAACTCGTAGAGGAATATATAATAAATAATGGATTATACAAAGACTAAAGTGCTTGATGAGTATTTAAAACGAGTACTTAAGCCTAAGCGATATATACATTCGCTAGGTGTTGTAGATATGGCTGGAGAGTTAGCCGAAATATATGGGGCAGATGTAGATAAGGCGAGATTTGCAGGACTCGTGCACGATATAGCAAAGTGCCATTCATGCGAATCCATGAATCGACTTATTCGAACATACGGTGTTGATCTAAAGTTCATCAATACACCAGAACTTGCTCATTCTAAAGTTGGAGCTGCTATGCTCAAGCATGATTTTGGAATTGAAGATAATGAAATATTAATGGCAGTTTCTTCTCATACTGCAGGTCGCTATGGTATGAGTTTATTAGAAGAAATCGTTTATGTAGCTGATGCGATTGAAATTAATAGAACTTATCCTGAGGTTGCAGAGCTTAGAGCACTCGCAAAACAAGACTTAGATAGGGCCTGCCTTGATATTATCGATTATAGCATAGAACTTCTCTGTGCCAGAGGAGTATCAGTAGACAACGATACATACGAAGCCAAGCGCTTCATTCAAGATAAAATTAATGAAAGGAAAAGTTAATTATGACAATGCAGAACATAGCAATTGAAATCGCAAAGGTTCTATCCGAGAAGAAAGCTCGCGATATAACTGTTATTAATATTGCAGAAAAGTCTTCTTTTGCAGACTTTTTCGTCAATGCCACTGCAGGTTCCGAAAGACAGCTCAGTGCACTTCTCGACTTTGCATCAGAAAAAGCTGAAGAATTAGGACTAGAACAGAAGAACATTGAGGGTGTTCAGGGATCAGGCTGGATGCTAGCAGATTATGGTGACATTATAATCAATCTATTTACAGCAGAAACACGTGACAAATATACTCTAGATAAAATCTGGAGTGATTGCGAAATAGTATTCATTGAAGAGTAAAGGAACGGGTAACAATATGAACGAAAAATACAATTTTGGAGAAATTGAATCGAAGTGGCAAAAGATCTGGGCGGATGAAGACGCTTTCAGAACACTCGATGATGAAACTAAAGAGAAGTACTATACTTTAGAGATGTTTCCATATCCATCTGGAAAGCTTCACATGGGACATGTTCGTAACTATTCTATTGGAGATGCTATAGCTAGATTTAAAAAGATGAAGGGATTCAACGTTCTTCATCCGATGGGATGGGATTCTTTTGGACTTCCTGCGGAAAATGCAGCTATTAAGAATGGCATTCATCCTGCAATTTGGACAGATAGCAATATCGCTGAGATGCGAAGACAGCTATCGGCTCTTGGCTTTAGCTACGATTGGGATCGAGAAGTTGCCACATGTAAAGAAGATTACTATCGCTGGATGCAATGGTTGTTTATTCAGTTCCATAAAAAAGGGCTCGCCTACAAGAAAGAAAATCCTGTAAATTGGTGCCCTTCTTGTCAGACAGTACTAGCTAACGAACAGGTAGTAGAAGGTGCATGCGAGCGTTGCCATACTCTAGTAACTAAAAAGCATCTATCTCAGTGGTATCTCAAAATTACAGAATATGCAGATGCGCTGCTAGAAGATCTCGATACACTTGATGGTTGGCCAAATAAGGTTAAGCTAATGCAGAAGAACTGGATCGGTAAGTCTACTGGGGCTGAGATCAGATTTGAAATTGATGGAACAGACAAAGCTCTAGAAGTATACACTACTAGGTGTGACACTGTGTATGGTGTAACTTTCATGGTTATGGCTCCAGAGCACCCTTATGTTGCTGAATTGACTAAGGGAACAGAATATGAGGAAGCAACTAACGAGTATGTTGCAGAATGTGCTCATAAGAGTGAGATAGAAAGAGTTTCGCTCACAAAAGATAAGACTGGTGTTTTCATAGGTCACTACTGCGTTAACCCTTTTAATGGCAAGAAGATTCCAATATACATTTCAGACTATGTAATGATGGATTATGGAACAGGTGCTGTCATGGCAGTTCCTGCTCATGACCAGAGAGATTTTGAATTTGCAAAGAAATTTGGATTAGAAATAATCCCAGTAGTAGATGTAGAAGATCCAGAAATTGATTTAAACGACCTTAAAGAAGCTGCTCCTGCTGAAGGAAAGCTTATCAACTCAGGTAAATTCAGTGGACTAGATAATCTGAAGTCAATTCCAAAGGTTATCGAATACATAGAGGAAAAAGGAATCGGAAATAAATCTGTAAACTACAAGCTTAGAGATTGGCTAATTTCACGTCAGAGATACTGGGGCTGCCCAATTCCTATGGTTTACTGTGAAGAGTGTGGTTGGGTTCCTGAGAAGGAAGAAAATTTACCCGTTAAGCTCCCAACAGATATTGAATTTACAGGAAAGGGTGAATCTCCAATAGCTACAAGTGATACATTTATTCAAACCACTTGTCCATGCTGCGGAAAGCCTGCAAGGCGAGAAATTGATACTATGGATACTTTTGTAGATTCATCATGGTATTTCCTGAGGTACTGTGATCCACATAACGACGATATGCCTTTTGATAAGAAGAAGGTAGATTACTGGATGAATGTAGATCAATACATCGGTGGAGTAGAACATGCAATTCTTCACCTGTTATATGCTAGATTCTTCCAGAAGGTACTAGCTGACCTCGGATATGTGTCTGCAAGAGAACCGTTTAAAAATCTTCTAACACAGGGCATGGTTATCAAGGATGGTGCTAAGATGAGTAAATCTATTGGCAACGTTGTTAGCCCTGAGGAAATTCAGAAGAAATACGGAGCTGATACAGCTAGACTTTTTATCCTGTTTGCAGCACCTCCAGAGAAAGAACTAGACTGGTCTGATGCTGGAGTTGAAGGTAGCTACAGATTCCTTAACAGAGTATACAGACTCGTTTATGACTACGTAACTGATATCAGAGATGTTACTGCAGCAAAGAGCGTGGTAGTAGCATCTAGTTCAGAAGATAAAGCGCTTAACTATCAACTAAACAAGACTATTAAGAAAGTTTCTGATGATGTAGGCGGCAGATTTAGTTTTAACACTGCTATCAGTTCGGTCATGGAACTTGTAAACGAAATTTACAAATACAAGCAGATTAAAAATGTAAATATGCCACTTTTAGACAAAGCAATTAAGAGCACAGTTCTTATTCTTAGTCCGTTTACACCACATATGTGCGAGGAACTATGGTCAAACTTGGGAGAAGAATCCCGTGTATACGATGCACTATGGCCAGAGTATGACGAATCTGCATTGGTTCTCGATGAAGTTGAAGTTATCGTTCAGGTAAATGGAAAACTTAAAGATAAGCTCACTATGTCTAAGGACGCAACCAAGGAAGTACTCGAAGAGGCGGCAAGAAACAGTGAAAAGGTTCAGGAGGCAGTAGGTTCTCATAACATCGTTAAAGCTATTGTAATTCCTGGCAAACTTGTAAACTTCGTTGTTAAATAGCTCTGAGGTAATTAAGAGAATGGAAAACAGAAATAATAAAAAGTTCCAGAAGTCTCATAAATCAAGCTCATCTGGAACAAGAAAAAAAATTGCTAGCAATCGTGGCGGTGAACTATCGCCACGTAGTAGTAATTTTAAAGTAATTGACAATTCTCGTTCCAGGGCAAAAGGTGTAAAGACTTTAATAAATGAAGACACAAAAAATTATTCGACAATTGGGACTGAGAATAAATATAAACCTAATAACAAAAATAATAATAAGAAAAGTGATAATGTTAAAAGCGTAAATAATAATAACATTAAGCAAAACAATAATATCAAACAGAATAATAATCAGAAAAAAACATATAGTGGGAATAAAAACGTTCAACACAAAAATAATTCCACTAACAATCAGAAATATAATAATCGTCAGAGGAGACCTAAGGCTGTGCTGGAAACTATGCGAGTTATGCCTCTAGGCGGGCTCAAGGAGATTGGCAAAAATATCACTCTTGTCGAGTACAAGAATGACATTCTGATAATTGACTGTGGGTTTTCTTTTCCTGAAGATGAGATGTTTGGTATTGATGTAGTCATTCCAGATTTTACTTACCTCAAGGAGAATATGGAAAAAATTAAAGGCCTTATCATCACACATGGACATGAAGACCATATTGGCGGCGTGCCATTTCTACTAAAGGAAATTAACACTCCAGTGTATGCTCCACCTCTAGCAATGGGGCTTATTCGCAACAAGCTCAAGGAACACGGACTATCCATGAAAGAGCATGTTATAGAAGCTGGTGAAACTTTCAATGTTGGGTCATTTAAAATTGAAGCGATTCATACCAACCACAGCATAGCTGATGCAATGGCTTATTCTATAAAATGTCCTGGTGGGCATCTCGTTCATACTGGAGATTTTAAAGTAGATTTTTCTCCGCTTGACGGAAAGAGAATTGACCTCGCCAAGTTCGCACAACTTGGTCAGGAGGGTGTAGACGTGTTGCTTTGTGACAGCACTAATGTATTGAGACCAGGTTACACTCCATCAGAGCGTGTTGTTGTCGATTCTATGAATGAGATATTTTCAAAGACAGATAAGCGCCTAATTATTGCAACTTTCTCATCAAATATTTATAGAATTAAATATTTCATGGAAGCTTCGATAAAATATGGCCGAAAGATAGCAATATCAGGACGATCGATGGAAAATGTATTAACCCTTGCTAGAGAACTAGGGTACCTGGATCTTCCAGAGTCTGCTTTTGTAGATATTAGAAAGATTGGAAATATACCTGATGCAAATATAACCATTATTACTACTGGTAGCCAGGGTGAACCTATGTCTGCATTAACAAGAATGGCGAACGACTCACATAGAGCAGTTAAGCTAAAGTCAGGTGATACAGTTGTTTTCTCATCATCGCCAATTCCTGGAAATGCAAAGGCCGTAACGAATATTGTAAATAAACTTTACGAGAAAAAAGTTAATGTCTTCTTGTCAGACTTTGTCGATATCCATGTATCCGGACATGCTTGTAAAGAAGAATTAAAGCTAATCCACTCGCTGATAAGACCGCGATTCTTTATACCTGCTCACGGAGAATATCGCCATTTAAGAGAACATGCGCAGCTTGCTGAATCAATGGGCATGGACAGAGGGAATATCTTCGTCATGAATAATGGTGATGCTCTTCGCATAACTGGAAAGCAAGCCAAAATAGAACCAGAACAGGCATCTGCTGAAGATATTCTTGTAGATGGATATGGCATCGGTGATGTCGGTAATGTTGTACTTCGTGATAGAAAGCAACTATCTGAGTCAGGATTAATAGTTATAGCAGTTTCTATCGATAGCAATTCGGGATTACTTGCTGCTAGGCCTGAACTAATAACACGTGGCTTTATCTATGTAAAGGAGAATATGCCTCTTATAAATGAAGCTACTGAAGTTGTATTTGAGTCAATCGATAAATGGAACAATATAGGTTCAGAAGACATAAATACTTTAAAGAATATTATCAAGGATGATATGAGAGGTTTCATTTACAAGAAGACTCGTAGAAGTCCAGTCATTCTACCAGTAATAATGGGTATTTAAACCATTGATTTAATTTCAGGAGGTGTTTAATATGAATGTATATTCAAGTGCCCATGAACTCGCATCTGCAATTAAGGCAAGCAATGAGTTTATGGATTACGATAAGCTTCGCAAGGAAATAGAGCAAGATCCAACACTAAATCAAATGATTAATGATATGCAGAAGCGTCAAATCGAGATTCAGGCTAAACAGCTAAGCGGTGAAGAAGTAGGACAGGAAGCGATGGCACAGATGCAGTCACTGTATGCTATGATGTCATCTAATCCTAAAGCTGCAGAATACATGCAAGCAGAGGCGAGATTTGCTATAATGATGAAGGACGTATACGAAATTCTTTCAGATGTAGTCAAGATTAATATTTAGTCTTAACATCTGATATAATCATGTTAGTATAGTTTATAAAACAAGAAAATAATTTTAATATCACAGAAAGAGAGATTAAGTATGATTAGTGCAGGAGATTTCAGAAAAGGTGTAACTTTTGAGATGAACGGAGAACCACATGTTGTACTCGACTTCCAGCATGTAAAGCCTGGAAAAGGCGCGGCTTTCGTTAGAACTAAGTATAGAAACATCCTTACTGGTGCTACAAGAGAAGAGGCATTCAACCCTAACGATAAGTTCCCTAAGGCACATATTGAGACAAAGACTATGCAGTATCTCTACAATGATGGAGAGCTATATTACTTCATGGATCAAGAGACATTCGATCAGGTTCCTCTAAGTGCAGACCTTGTTGAAGATGCTGTTAAATTTATCAGAGAAAATGATACAGCTACTATAAAGTTCTATCAGGGAAATGCTTTTGCAGTTGAGGCTCCAAACTTCGTAGACCTCAAGGTTATCGAAACAGAGCCAGGAGTTAAGGGAGACACAGCAACTAATGTAACCAAGGCTGCTACTGTTGAGACAGGTGCTGTAATTCAGGTTCCTATTTTCATCGAAGAGGGTGAAATGATTCAAATCGACACTAGAGAGGGTGGAGAATACCTCGGAAGATCTAAGTAGTCTGAAATTTCATTACTATCAATTATTTAATATACTGTGTTTTGAGGATTGTTAGCTGATATTAATCTTTGATTGATATTGGCTAACAATATTCCTAGTTGTGGGAGGTAATATGAAGAAGTCAGTAAAGAAGGTTCTAGCCATTCTTATTGCTATACTGCTCATCCTAATAGCATTAAGCACCTCGCTTCTAATAATAAATAAGCCAAAGGACAGAACTGATAACACCTTTGTCGTTGTTAAAATTAAAGAAGGTTCGTCAACTGACGATATTGCGAAAGAGCTTTTCAAGAAGGGTGTAATCAGCAGTGTATCAAAGTATAAGCTCGTATCTAAAATTTGGAGATATGATGGCAAATACAAAGCAGGTAGTTTTTCTGTATCTCCTAGCATGAGATCTAGTGATATAGCTCAGACTATTGTAAAAGGTGTTTCGAGTACAAAAAACTTTACTATTCCTGAAGGTTATACGCTCGAACAGACTGCTGAGAAATTAGATAAAGAGGGCATAGTTAACAAAGACAAGTTCCTTGACGTTGCAAGACATGGCGACTTTAGTAAGTTCTCTTTCCTTAAGGAAGCTCAGCCTGGAGACAATCATCTTGAAGGATATCTTTTCCCAGATACTTATGCTGTTGATCTAGATGCAGATGAAACTCAGATTATTACTACTATGCTAAATCAGTACGATAAGGTATTTAAAAACAAGTACAGAAAACGTGCTAAAGAACTTAACTTAACTGAGAATGAGATCATTATCATAGCATCACTCATCGAGAGAGAGTCTCAGTACGACGGAGATAGAGCTAAGATTGCAAGTGTAATTTACAACAGGATTAAGGCAAATATGCCTCTTCAGATTGACGCTACAATCCAGTATGCGCTC
>NZ_CALHTQ010000210.1 GCF_938039775.1 uncultured Mogibacterium sp.
TTTGAGAGACAGGATGATGAAGAAAGTCTTTCAGGAATTGAAGCTGTGCTGAAGAGGCTAGATGAATTAGAAGGAGACTTCCGAGTAAGACTGAGCTCACTTGAACCTAACGTTGTAGACAAGGAGCATGTTGAACGAATCATCAAGTACAAGAGACTTTGTAGACACCTGCACCTATCTATACAGAGTGGTAGCAACAATGTTTTGAAGGGTATGAAACGCAGATACACTAGGGATGAATACCTCGCGATTGTCGAGGCTATACGAAGCGTTGATCCGCTATATGGAATCACAACGGATATAATAGTTGGATTTCCTGGAGAGACGAAAGAAGACTTTGCGGACACGCTCGACGTAGTTGATAAAGCATCGTTTGGCAGGGTTCATGCATTTAAATTCTCGCCAAGGCAGGGAACTGAGGCTGCAAAGTATAAGGAGACAGTAACGCCGGCAGACAAGACGGCTCGTGTAAATGCGCTAATCGACAGAGCGGAATGCGTCGCACAAGAGTTTCAGAAACGTAACTTTGACGTAGTGCACAGAGTTCTCGTGGAAACTTTTGAAGAAGATTACGCTACAGGATATACATCTAACTATATAAAGGTGTATATTAAGGATAAGGAGCGAAAGTTGACCTCAGGAGAGTTCACGGAGGTCAGGCTCGTCGCTAACTATAAGGAAGGCTGCTTAGCTGAAGTGGTCTAGAAAGGAGGAGTCATATGGAAGATTGCATTTTCTGCAAGCTTGCAAAAGGTGAAATACCTACGGATATGGTTTACGAGGATGACCTGGTTTCTGTTTTTCGTGATGCTGCTCCAGAGGCACCTGTACATGTTCTAATGGTTCCTAAGAAGCACGTTGCATCTCTTAATGATTTAGAAGATGCAGACAGAGAGCTTATGGGACACATGATGCTCAAAATCAAGGATATCGCAGCTCAGGAAGGCTTGGATAATGGGTTCAGAACCGTTATCAATACCGGAGAGGACGGACAGCAGACCGTACACCATCTGCACATCCATATTCTTGGACGCAGAAAGATGACTTGGCCACCGGGCTAAAGACAATAGAAAAGCAAGTATAGAGTGAGATAAAAATAAGCGGAAGGCAGATGCCTTCCGCTTATGCTATTCTTAATATTAGTAATGAAGTCTATTTAATAATGGTAATTTCAGATAAATGAAACTCGTAATTAAATTATGAGTTTATTATCACAATATGTGTTTGGTGGTATTCCCTCCAGATTAAACGATGATTAGTTTAGCTCGTTAACCCAGAAGCCGTGGATATTACAATACTCGTACGCTGCTACAACTTTTTCTCCGTCCTGGATGGCAAATGTTGCAACAGGCTCTCCATCAACCTTTAGAGCTTTTCTTTGGAACCCTAGATTAGTTTCAAGAATTATGAACTGAATATGATGCTCCTCTGTCATAGGGTGAAGTGTGCTACCAACAGTAACCTTAACGAGATTGCCGTCACACTCAACTACAGGAACGTGCTTTTCAGTAGCAGAATCAGCGGTCTTTGGCACAAGTTCTTCCATATCCTCGCCACAACATGCGAGAACTCCACCATCATCGAATACTTTTCCCACGATAGTACCACAACTTTTACTTTTATATAGCTTCTTCATTTTGTTAATTCTCCTTTCAGATATGCTTACAACCCAATATCTTATAAATGAATTGTATCATATATAAAGTAAAATAGTATCGATGTTAGAATCAAATACATATAGAAACATAAAATAGTAAATTCTGACTGAGATGGATTAATAGCTTCGGATCTGCATTGTCAAAATATGAAAAATTTGTATTTTTTATGTATTTTTGAGAAAACACGAATAAATTTTCTGTTGGTAAAATGACATTCCGATACACGCAAATTCACAAATAATCATGAAATTTATTTAAAAAACATAAAAAAACGAATAGTTTTTGATGAAATAACAACACATAGGAAACGCGTGTGAACGTGTTAGAGTGAATCATGCTGTACCACTTGAAAACACTGTAGTCAGTTCCGCAAAAAGTGCAAAAAAGCCTTGCAATGCAAAATTACGCCATGTATAATTTAAAAGCTTGTTTAAGGCGATGAAGCAGGAAGTTGCTGAGCTATCAGGTAATTCCTGCCGAGAATTGTCCTCGCTAGACGAGGGCGAGGGGGTTCGCCATTTTTGATTTGTGTAAACCCTCAGGAAACGCACGAAAGAGTGTAAGAGTTGAGGCGTAGCAAGTAAAAAACGGGCGAAGTCCTGTACAAGCATAGCGAAAACAGTACAAAACAAACAGGAGGAACTACTAATGAGCGAACTACAGAAAATCAGAATCAGACTGAAGGCTTATGACCATGCCCTATTGGATAAGTCAGCAGCAAAGATTGTTGAGACTGCTGAGAGAACAGGCGCTACTGTATCTGGCCCTATTCCGCTTCCAACAGAGAAGGAAGTCGTAACAATCATCAGGGCTGTCCACAAGTATAAGGACAGCAGAGAGCAGTTTGAGCAGAGAACTCACAAGCGTCTTATCGACATCACAAATGCTTCGACTAAGACAACAGACGCTCTTGCTAAGCTCGACATGCCAGCAGGCATTGACATCGAAATCAAGCTCTAAGCTAGATTTTAGAAAGATCGCATGAGAGGGCAATCCGGCCAAACCAGGGCGATCCGCTGTAAGACACTAGGAGGAGAATTATGAAAACACTTTTAGGCAAGAAGATCGGCATGACACAGATCTTCAATGAGAACGGTGCTGTAGTACCAGTTACCGTAATCGAAGCCGGACCTGAGGTAGTAACACAGGTTAAGACAGTAGAGACCGACGGCTACAATGCTGTACAGGTTGGCTACGAGGAGCAGAAGGCACACAGACTCAACAAGCCAGAGACTGGACACTTTGAGAAGTGTGGCGTAACTCCTAAGAAGCACCTCGCTGAGTTCAGAATCGAAGATGGCGAAACTTACGAGGTAGGACAGGAAATCACAGTTGCTGATTTCGAAGAGGGAATGAAACTTGATGTTACTGGTGTTTCCAAGGGTAAAGGAACACAGGGTAACATCAAGAGACACGGACACCGCAGAGGACCTATGACTCACGGTTCCAAGCATAAGAGACTTGCAGGTGCTCTTGCTGCTGGTACATACCCATCAAGAGTCTTCAAGGGCAACAAAGCCCCAGGAAGAATGGGTAGAGACACAGTTACAGTACAGAACATCGTTCTCGTAAAGGTTATTGCTGACCGCAACCTACTTCTCGTTAAGGGTGCTGTTCCTGGAAAGAAGGGCGGACTCCTTAAGATTAAGGGAGCGGTAAAAGGACAGGATAAATAAGAGGCAGAAAGGAGGAATCACTAATGGCAAAAGTAAAGATGCTTAATATGGCCGGTGCTGAGGTTGGCGAGATCACATTGAATGATGAAATCTTTGGAATCGAACCAAACGAAATCGCAGTACAGACTGTAATCAAGAATTACTTGGCAAACCAGAGACAGGGAACCCAATCTGCCAAGACAAGAAGTGAAGTAAGAGGAGGCGGACGCAAGCCTTTCAGACAGAAGGGAACAGGCCGTCACAGACAGGGAAGCACAACAGATCCTACACAGGTAGGTGGTGGAATTGTTTTCGCACCAAAGCCAAGAGACTACAGATATGCAGTTCCTAAGAAGGTAAAGAGACTTGCTCTTAAGTCCGCACTTTCGGCTAAGGTTGCTGATAAGGAAATCATCGTGCTCGACGAGCTAAAGTTCGCTGAGCCAAAGACTAAGGAAATGGTTAAGGTTCTCGAGAATATCAAGGCTGACAAGAAGGCCCTCATCGTAATGGATGAGAAGGACGAGAACGTTGTTAGATCTGCTTCTAACATTCAGGGTGTGAGAACTGCACTTGTAAGCACAATGAATGTATATGAGATTATCAATCATTACAGCCTCGTGCTCACTAAGGCAGCAGCTGAGAGAATTGAGGAGGTATACGCATAATGAAGAGCGGTTACGACGTAATACTTAAGCCTATCATCACCGAGCAGAGCATGGACATGTCGGCTGACAAGAAGTATGTTTTCAAGGTTGCTGATACAGCTAACAAGACCGAAGTTAGACAGGCTATCGAAGAAATTTTCGGAGTTGATGTTGCTAAGGTTAATATCATGAACGTTAATGGAAAAGTTAAGAGAATGGGAAGAACAGTAGGAAGAACAGCTTCTTATAAGAAAGCAATCGTTACTCTCACTGCAGATAGCAAAGAGATCGAAATCTTCCAGGGACTGTAAATAGGAGGAGTAAATAATGGGAATTAAGAAGTATAATCCAACCACTCCTGGTCTGAGAGGCATGACTGTTTCGACTTTCGAGGAGATAACAGCTAACAAGCCAGAAAAATCCCTTACAAAAACTCTGAAGAAGCATTCAGGAAGAAATGTAAGAGGTAAGATCACCGTTAGACATAGAGGTGGCGGATACAGACCTAAGTACAGAATTATCGACTTTAAGAGAACTAAGGACGGTATTCCAGCAACAGTTAAGACTATCGAGTACGACCCAAATAGAACAGCAAACATTGCTCTTCTAGTGTACGCAGACGGAGAGAAGAGATACATCGTTGCTCCTAACAAGCTACACGTTGGAGACGTAGTTGTATCTGGTCCAGATTCGGATATCAAGGTAGGAAACGCACTGCCAATCGCGAATATCCCAGTAGGTACAATCATTCACAACATCGAGCTAAAGCCTGGAAAGGGTGCTCAGCTAGTTAGATCAGCTGGTAACGGTGCTCAGCTTATGGCTAAAGAAGGCAACTATGCTCAGGTAAGGCTACCATCCGGCGAAGTTAGAATGGTAAGAATCAACTGCAGAGCTACAATCGGAGAAGTTGGTAACATTGACCATGCTAACATCCAGATTGGTAAGGCTGGTAGAAAGAGACACATGGGATGGAGACCTACAGTAAGAGGTTCCGTAATGAACCCTAACGATCACCCACACGGCGGTGGTGAAGGTAGAGCGCCAGTTGGACGTAAGAGCCCAGTTACACCTTGGGGTAAACCAACTCTTGGTTACAAGACACGTAACAAGCACAAGGATTCCAACAAGTACATCGTTAGAAGAAGAAATGCTAAATAAGAAAGGAGCATATAATGGGAAGATCGCTTAAAAAGGGCCCTTTCGTCGAAAAGAAACTCATCAAGAGAATCGAAGCGATGAACGAGTCTAATGAAAAAAGTGTAATCAAGACATGGTCGAGACCATCGACGATTTTTCCTCAGATGGTTGGACATACGATCGCTGTTCACGACGGTCGTAAGCATGTTCCTGTATACATCACAGAAGATATGGTAGGTCACAGACTTGGAGAGTTCGCTCCAACTAGAACTTACAAGGGTCACGCTGGTGACAAGGCGAAATAAAGAAAGGAGAAGCTGATATGGAAGCAAAAGCACTTGCTAAATATGTAAGAATGTCTCCTAGCAAACTAAAGCCTGTTACTGACCTAGTAAGAGGAAAAGATTTGAACGAGGCATTAACAATACTCAAGTTCACACCTGGAAAGGGTGCAGAGCTTGTAGAGAAGGTTGTTCAGTCCGCAGCAGCAAACGCTGAAAACAACTTTGACATGAACCGTGATGAGCTATACATTGCAGAAGTTTATGCAAACCAGGGTCCTACTATGAAGAGATTCAGAGCAGGAGCTCAGGGTAGAGCATCAATGATCCTCAAGAGAACAAGCCACATTGGCGTAACTCTCAAGGAGAGAGAAGCTGCTTCGGCAGTAGAAACAGTAGAAGGAGGTCAGCCAGATGGGTCAGAAGGTTAATCCACATGGATTCAGAGTTGGAGTCAACAAGAATTGGAACTCAAAGTGGTTTGCTGACAAGAGCAACTTCGCTGATTTCCTAGTTGAGGACAACAAGGTAAGAAATTACGTTAAGAAGAAGCTTTACGCTGCCGGCGTTGCAAGTGTTGTAATTGAGAGACCTGCAGCTGACAAGGTAAAGGTAATCATCGCAACAGCTAGACCAGGAATGGTAATCGGAAGATCCGGAGATGGAATTGACGATCTTAAGAAGAACCTCGTTAAGCTAACAGGTAAGACTGTAGATATTTCCATCGAAGAGGTTAGAAGAGCTGAGCTTGATGCACAGCTAACAGCTGAGAGCATTGCACAGGCACTTGAGAGAAGAGTTTCTTTCAGAAGAGCTATGAAGTCCGCTATCCAGAGAACAATGAAGTCTGGAGCTAAGGGTATCAAAGTTCTTGTTTCCGGAAGACTTGGTGGTGCCGAGATCGCTAGAAGCGAGAAGTACAGCGAAGGAAATGTTCCTCTACACACTCTCAGAGCTGATATCGACTACGGATTTGCAGAGGCTGACACTACTTACGGAAAGATTGGTGTTAAGGTATGGCTAAACCACGGTGAGATTCTAGATAAGGGTCTCAAGGACGCTATTCCAGAGCAGTCCAAGAACGATAGAAGAGATCGTAAGCAGAGAAGAAACGATAAGAGAGATAAGAAGAGAAGCTTCGGAAACAGAAGAAATGATAACCGCGAAAGCAGACCAGAGGTAAAGCCAGCAACTACAAGAGTTAGAAAGGCACCAAAGGTAACTGAGGCGGCTCCTGCTCCTGAAGTAGTTGAAACTGCACAGGGAACAGAAGAATAATCATAGAAAGGAGAGACTTGCCATGTTAATGCCAAAGCGCGTTAAACGCAGAAGAGTCCACAGAGGCAGAATGAAGGGTGTTGCAACAAAGGGTAACACCGTTACATATGGTCAGTTCGGTCTAGTTGCTGAAGAGCCAGCATGGATTGACTCAAAGCAGATCGAGGCTGCCAGAATCGCGATGACAAGATCCATCAAGAGAGGCGGAAAGGTTTATATCAAAATCTTCCCACATAAGCCAATCACAAAGAAACCAGCAGAAGTAAGAATGGGTTCCGGAAAAGGTTCACCTGAGTATTGGGTGGCAGTAGTTAAGCCGGGCAGAGTAATGTTCGAGCTTGAGGGCGTAACTGAAGCACAGGCTAAGGAAGCTTTGAGACTTGCTTCTCACAAGCTACCAGTAAGGTGCAAGTTCGTTGTCAAGAACCAGGAAGCAAAGGGTGGTGACGAATAATGGATCTGAATACAATAAGAAAAATGACTGATCAGGAGAGAACCGCCGAGCTCGCAAGAATGAAGCAGGAGCTATTCAATCTGAGATTCCAGCACGTTACCGGACAGCTCGACAATCCTGTGAAGATGAGAGAAATCAGAAGAGATATTGCCAGAGTTAAGACCATAATCAGGGAAATGGAAAAGCCTGAAGCTTAAAGGAAGGAGGATGTACAATGGAAAGAAATAGCAGAAAGACCAGAACTGGAGTAGTTGTAAGCGACAAGATGGATAAGACAATTGTTGTTGCTACAAAGGATTCAGTAAGACATTCTCTTTACGGTAAGGCTGTTAAGAGAACTAAGAAGTTCAAGGTTCATGACGAGAACAACGAGTGTGGCATCGGCGATAGAGTAAGAATTATGGAGACAAAGCCTCTTTCAAAGGATAAGAGATGGAGACTTGTCGAAATCGTTGAGAAAGCTAAATAGGGAGGCGACAAATCATGATACAGACAGAAACAAGATTGAGAGTTGCCGACAATTCCGGAGCGAAGGAGCTCCTTTGCATTCGTATCCTTGGTGGTACAGGCCGCAAGTATGCGAATATTGGAGACATCATTGTTTGCTCCGTTAAGGATGCTGCTCCAGGTGGAGTTGTTAAGAAAGGTGACGTTGTAAAGGCAGTAGTTGTTAGATCTAAGAGTGGTACTAGAAGAGATGATGGTAGCTACGTAAGATTTGACCAGAATGCTGCTGTAATTATCAAAGACAGAAGCGATAAGAACCCTGTAGGAACACGTATTTTCGGACCTGTTGCTAGGGAACTTAGAGATAACGGCTTTATGAAGATTGTGTCTTTGGCACCGGAAGTATTATAGGGGGTGTACAAATGCAGATTAGAAAAGGCGATACAGTAGTAGTTATCTCGGGCAAGGATAAGGGCAAGGTAGGAACAGTTCTTAGAGCTATTCCAAAGGCTAACAAGGTTGTTGTTGAGGGCGTAAACGTGCAGACAAAGCATGCTAAGGCTACAAGAACATCCGCATCCGAGATTAAGCACGTAGAAGGTCCTATCGATGCATCAAATGTTATGTTCTACGAAAAGGAGAGCAAGCAGGGTGTAAGACTTGGAACTAAGATTGAGAACGGCAAGAAGGTTAGATACTCAAAGAAGACCAATGCCGTAGTAGACTAGGAAAGGAGGAGAGACAGTGGCAAATAGACTAAGAACAAAGTATGACGAAAGTGTTTTTGCGGCACTTAAGGAAAAGTTCAACTACTCCAATTCAATGGAAGTGCCAAAGCTTGAAAAGATCACAATCAACATGGGTCTTGGCGAAGCTAAGGATAATTCAAAGATCCTCGAGAGCGCTGTAAAGGAACTTTCACTCATCTCCGGACAGAGACCAGTTGTTACAAAGGCTAGAAAGTCCATCGCTAACTTCAAGGTTAGACAGGGCATGCCAGTTGGAGCTAAGGTTACTCTAAGAGGTGACAGAATGTATGCATTTGCAGATAAGTTCTTCAATCTTTCTCTTCCTAGAGTTAGAGACTTTAAGGGTGTAAGCAAGAATTCGTTCGATGGAAGAGGTAACTACTCCATGGGAATTAGAGAACAGCTAATCTTCCCAGAAATCGTTTATGATGATGTAGAGACCATCAAGGGAATGAACATTGTATTCACTACAACAGCTAAGACAGATGAGGAAGCACAGGCACTACTTGAGCTCCTCGGAATGCCTTTTGAGAAGTAATTTAGGAGGGGAACATGGCTAAGACTTCGCTGAAAGTTAAGCAGACCAGAAAGCCTAAGTATTCAACAAGGGCTTATACAAGATGCAAGATTTGTGGAAGACCACATTCGGTTCTGAAGAAGTATGGTATCTGCCGTATCTGCTTCAGAGAGCTTGCTTACAAGGGTGAAATCCCAGGCGTAAGAAAAGCAAGCTGGTAAGTTATTTTGCGCAGGCCTGTCACGCATAATGCGTGCAGGAACCACGTGGAGAAAGGAGAAACACTGTAATGGCAATGACAGATCCAATAGCAGATATGCTAACTAGAATTAGAAATGCCAACACAGCCGGACACGCTAAGGTAGAAATCCCAGCGTCCAAGATGAAGAAGTCTATCGCAGAAATCCTTAAGAATGAGGGATTCATCAAAGACTTCACAGTAGCTCAGGACAATGCACAGGGAACTATCACTGTAGAGCTAAAGTACGGCCCAAATAAGGAAAAGACAATCTACGGGATCAAGAAGATCTCGAAGCCAGGTCTAAGAGTTTATGCAAAGGCTGATCAGGTACCTAAGGTACTCGGTGGTCTAGGAATCGCTATCGTTTCAACATCAAAGGGTGTTATCAGCGATAAGGAAGCTCGCAAGCTCGGAGTTGGCGGCGAAGTTATTTGTTACGTTTGGTAGGAGGTATAAAATATGTCAAGAATAGGCGTTAGACCAATTACAATTCCTGCCGGCGTAGAAGTAACGGTAGAGGAAAATAATGTAATTAAAGTAAAAGGTCCTAAGGGCGAGCTATGCCAGCCAATCGACGAGAATCTAACAGTTGAGATCGAAGAAAACGTTCTAACAGTTAAGAGACCGAACGATTCTAAGCAAAACAAGGCTCAGCATGGACTCGGAAGAACACTGATCAACAACATGGTTGAGGGTGTTTCAAAGGGTTATGAAATTAAGATGACAGTTAATGGTGTTGGATATACTGTTGCAAAACAGGGCGATACACTCGTTATGAAGCTAGGTTTCTCGCACCCAGTAGAGATGAAGGACCCAGCAGGAATCACAACTGAGACTCCTGATGCAGCTACAATCATCGTTAAGGGCTGCGATAAGGCAGAGGTAGGAAACTATGCTGCTAACATCAGAGCTTGGAGAAAGCCTGAGCCATATAAGGGCAAGGGAATCATCTACGATGGAGAAGTTGTACAGAAGAAGGAAGGAAAGAGCGGAGCTTCCGCATAGAGAAGGGAGGATTTGAGAAATGGCAAAAGCAAGCAGAAATGACAGAAGACTCAAGAGACATGCCAGAGTCAGAAAAGACGTTTTTGGAACTCCCGAGAAGCCAAGACTGTGCGTATTTAGATCGAACAGCAATATTTCAGCTCAGGTCATCGATGACGTTAACGGAACAACTCTTGTTTCCGCATCGTCTCTCGATAAGGAGCTTAAGGCAAACATTGCAAACGGTGGAAATAAAGACGCAGCTAAGCAGGTAGGCAAAGCGGTAGGCGAAAAAGCTGTAGCTAAGGGCATCAAAGAGGTTTGCTTCGATAGAGGCGGATACCTTTATCATGGCAGAGTTAAGGAACTCGCTGATGGTGCACGTGAAGCAGGATTAGAATTCTAAGGGAGGATACAGAATGCGCACGAGAATAGATGCATCTAAGCTTGAACTTACTGAAACCATCGTTAACATCAGACGTGTTTCGAAGACTGTAAAGGGCGGAAAGAATATGAAGTTCTCCGTTACTCTAGTAGTTGGAGATGGCGCAGGCCACGTAGGTATTGGCCTTGGAAAGGCTCAGGAGATTCCTGAAGCTGTAAGAAAAGCAACTGAAGATGCTAAGAAGAAACTAATATTCGTACCTATGGTAGGAACAACAATTCCTCACCAGACTGTAGGAATTTTCGGAGCAGGTAAAGTTTTAATCATGCCTTCAGCAGAAGGTACTGGAGTTATCGCAGGTTCATCCGTACGTACAGTACTAGAAGCTTGCGGACTCAAGGACGTTAGAGCTAAGTCACTTGGTTCGAGTAACACAGGAAACATGGCACTTGCAACTCTAGAGGGACTAAGAAGTCTTACAACTGTAGAAGAAGTTGCTAAGCGTCGTGGTAAGACACCTGAAGAAATTTTAGGATAGGAGGAAGACGCAAATGGCAAAGGCATTAAAGATTACTTTAGTTAAGAGTGTTATTGGCGCAACTCCTAAGCAGAAGAAGACAGTAGAAGCTCTTGGCCTCAAGAAGCTACATCATTCAGTTGAGCTAGCTGATTCGTCCGCAACACGCGGCGCAATTGCTAAGGTTTCTCATCTTCTAGATGTAGAAGAGCTATAGGAGGTGCAGGACAATGAGACTTCACGAATTAAAGGCAGCTGAGGGTGCAACCAAGGCTCGCAAGAGAAGAGGTCGCGGTCAGGGTACTGGTCTCGGAACTACTGGCGGCAGAGGTATGAATGGTCAGAACTCTAGAAGTGGTGGCGGTGTACGTCTAGGCTTCGAGGGTGGCCAGATGCCACTATACAGAAGAATTCCGAAGAGAGGATTTAACAATCGTTTCGCTAAGGAATACGCAGAAGTTAATGTTGCAGATCTAAATAGATTTGAAGATGGTACAGTCGTAGATTTCGATCTAATGCTTCAGTCCGGACTTGTTAAGCAGGTTAAGGACGGCGTTAAGGTTCTAGGAAACGGCGAACTAGAGAAGAAGCTAACTGTAAAGGCTGAGAAATTCAGCAAGAGCGCTGCCGAGAAGATTGAAAAGGCAGGCGGAAAGGCAGAGGTTATCTAATCATGGGACTTCTCAAGACACTCTCTAATGCATGGCGTGTAAAAGAAATTCGTTCTAAAATTCTTTTTACTCTCATGATATTACTTGTTTTCAGAATCGGATCTAATATTCCAGTTCCTGGAATCAACAGAGATTATCTTGCTCAGATGTTTCAGGGTCAGACAGGGCTTCTCGACTTGTTTGATTTATTTTCCGGAGGAGCTTTTAGCAATTTCACAATATTTGCTTTGAGTATAACTCCGTATGTAACCGCTTCGATTATCGTCCAGCTTCTTACAATAGCCTTTCCTTACTTTGAGAGACTTTCGAAGGAAGGAAACGAAGGCCGTAAGAAAATGGCGACAATTACGAGATATTTAACCATAGTGTTAGGATTGATTCAGGCAACAGGTTTGACGATTGGTCTTTTCAGAAGAGCGATTGTCAACCAAAATGCCTTCTCTATGATAGTAATCATTACAGTCCTGACAGCAGGAACCGCGTTCCTAATGTGGCTAGGAGAACAGATTAACGAATATGGTGTCGGAAACGGCATCTCGATGATCATTTTCGGCGGCATTATCGCAAGAATTCCAACAGCAGTTAGAGGAATTCACACGCAGGTGAAAGAAGGAGCACTAAGTGTAGTTGCTGTTATTGCATTAGTAGTTGTAGCAGTTCTAATTACTGTCGTTATCATACTGATGCAGCAGGGAACAAGAAAGATTCCAGTACAGTACGCAAAGCGTATGGTTGGAAGGAAGATGTACGGCGGACAGTCAACCCATATTCCAATTAAGGTTAACCAGGCAGGAGTAATTCCAATTATCTTCTCGCTGTCATTACTTCAGTTCCCACTGACGATAACTTACTTCGCTCCACAGTCTTCATTTGCACAGTGGATGTCGAAGTACCTATCACCATCGGGAGATCCAGGAATTTGGATTTACGCAATATTAAATATCACACTGACACTGTTTTTCACATACTTCTATACGGCTATTACTTTTAAGCCAGAAGAAGTTGCGGATAATATGAGACAGAGCGGCGGTTTCGTTCCGGGAATTAGACCTGGTGCAGCAACTGAGGAGTACTTATCCAGAATCATGTCAAGACTGTGCTTCGTAGGAGGAATTTTCTTGGCAGGTGTAGCTACGATTCCAACTGTTATCAGTGAGTTCACACCATTACAGCTTTCGTTTGGTGGAACATCACTACTTATCGCAGTAGGTGTAGCTCTAGATACAGTGCAGCAGATTGAGAATCAAATGCTCAATAGAAATTATCAAGGATTTCTTAAATAATCGTTTAGGAAAGGATGGCACATTACATGCTAAGAGCTGTTTTACTTGGTCCTCCTGGAGCTGGTAAAGGCACACAGGCGGCTAAGGTAATTGAAAAGTACAATGTTCCACATATCTCGACCGGAGATATATTCCGCGCTAACATCAAGGAAGGAACAGAGCTTGGTAAAAAGGCAAAGGGATACATGGATGAGGGAAAGTTAGTACCAGATGAACTAGTAGTTAATCTTGTTACAGACAGACTTCAGAAAGATGACTGTAAGGAGGGGTTCCTCCTAGACGGATTCCCAAGAACTATCTTCCAGGCCGAACAGCTAGACAAATTCCTATCTGATAACGGTCAAAAGCTAGATATAGTTCTTAACTTCAAAGTTA
>NZ_CALHTQ010000211.1 GCF_938039775.1 uncultured Mogibacterium sp.
AGCATTTGAAATACAATCGTTAGTTACTACAGAAAGTAGAGGTGCTGGCATGAACTCAGCATAGATTCTCTCAATGATGTTGTTACCGTATATCTTGATGTTTACGAAGTACTCTAGCTGCTTCTTAAATGCGTCCCATAACTCCTCGTAAGTCTTGAAATCCTTAGCATAGCCTAGCTTTAGACCTAGCTGCTTACCAGACACCTGATCATAACCGTTGAACAGTGTCATCTGGAAAATCTTAGGAATATTCATATAACCTGTAAGGATATATGCTTCACTTCCCCATGCTCCAGTCTCAACACATCCAGAAGAACCGCCGCGACGAGCATCTTCGAGTGTCTTTCCTGCATTTATCAGCTCCATAATCTGAGCTTCTGTGTTATAAAATGCTGGTTGTCCCCAACCCTTTCTTGAAATCTCACAAGCTCTCCTTAGGAATCTCTGAGGAGTCTTCTTGCTGATTGTTACGTTTGAGTTAGGCTGTACAAGCTTCATATCATCCATGCAGTCAAGGATTAGATAGCTAACTGCATTAACACCGTTCTCTACAGTTGGTGTAACTCCACCAGTGTTTATGTTAGCGAAGTCTGTGTATGTTGCGCTCTCCTTGAGTGTAATTCCTACCTTTACTGGAGCTGGCTGGTTATAGAACTTAACCCATAGGCACTCTAGAAGCTCAAGAGCTTTCTCATCATCGAGTATACCCGCTTCTGTATCTGCCTCATAGTACTTGATTAGGTGCTGGTCCATTCTGCCAGGGCTGAATGCATCCCATGGATTGAGCTCAGTTGTAACTGCCAGGTGTGTAAACCAGTATAGCTGGATTGCCTGCCAGTAAGTCTGTGGTGCATGTGCAGGAACGACTTCGAGGTTCTTAGCAATCTGTAAAATCTCAGCCTTTCTAACTGGATTTGTCTCTGCTTCAGCCTTCTCGAGCGCTAGCTTGTGGTATCTCTCACCGAGGATGATTACTGCGTCGCAGCAGATATCCATAGCCTTTAGTTCTTCGTTCTTATCATAAGCTTCAGGATCGTTCATCCAGTCTAGCTTATCCATCGTTTCCTTAATCTTAGCCTTGTAGTCCATGTATCCAGTAGTGAATACCTGCTCTCCACCGCAAGTGTGTCCAGGTCCTCTCTGCTCCATAAACTCTGTGAATACACCTGCTTCGTAGCACTCATGCCACTCTGGCTTCATCGATGCTAGGATTTTCTCTCGGATAGTTCTGCCTTCCCAGAATGGGATGATTTCCTTCTTCTGAAGCTCTCTATCTTCTACTGTAGTGTGGAATGAAACGAGCTTTCTGTCGCTCATTACAATCATATCTTCTTCACTATGGCAGCATAGTTCAGGAAATGTAGGTGATGCCTGAGGGTCCTTACCCTTCTCACCAACGATAAGCTCTCCATCTCCAAAGTAAAGCGTCTTCTTGGAGAAATACTCTTTGAGAACCATAGCTCTCATTACAGGGATTGAATACTTTCCATCGTTCTTTCTGTAGAAGTCTGTCTCTATCTTAGCTCTTTCGAGATCGATGTGTACCGGTGTATTTACACTTATATCTCTTAACTTCTGAATCCTCTCATTCATACCATGTGTTGCCATTGCTATCCTCCAATCTTAGTATTAATAAAACCAGCTTTTATAAATAGTTCAGCGAACTTTTCCATCTCTTCCTTGAAAGGTGCATGCAGTTCATGACCCTCATACACCATTCCAATCTTCGAATACTTCGGAACACCTGCGTCGTGATAAGGTAAAAGGTTGATTTTAGCAGGTTGTATTCCGTTATCTTGCAGGAATTTTATAGTATCCTGCATGTTTTTCTCATTGCCATTAACTTCTTTGATAACCGGGATTCTTACGTAGATCCTTGCTCCGTCCTTAGAAAGTCTTGCGAGATTGTCGAGGATCTTCTCGTTGCTAACTCCAGTGTATTTCTTATGGAGTTCATCATCCATGCACTTGAGATCGTATAAGAACGTATCTGTGTATGGAAGGATTTCGCTTAGTCTCTCGTATGGAACATATCCGCATGTATCGATAAAAAGCGAAATTCCATTGCGTTTTAGTTCCTTAGCTATAGCGAGCAGATATTCTATATCCATCATCATCACTTCGCCACCTGAAAGTGTTACGCCACCACCTGACTCCTCGTAGAACATGAGGTCTTTCATCAGCTCTTTTACAAGTGCCTTTGGTTCGTAATCTTTGCCCATTACCCTTCTAGCAGAGCTTGGACACATCTTGCCGCATTTATCGCAGCGATCGCATTTGTTAGAATCTGTAAATGCCTTACCGTCTACAATACTGATTGCCTCTGTATGACAAGCTCCAATGCAGGAACCGCACCCTACGCACTTCTCGCTGTCGAACTCGACCTCTGGGTTATAGCACTGTGTCTCCGGGTTATGGCACCAAGTGCAGTGAAGCGGACAGCCTTTAAAGAATACGGTAGTTCTGATGCCGTCTCCGTCATGTATTGAAAACTTCTGAATGTTAGTAATTGCTTTCATATCTCAATCACCCTTTAACAATTTTTAGACTGCATTCTAAATTTAATATAACCATAACATCGTGACAAAACCTTGTCAATTGATTTTGTTAAAATATTTTCAAAATTTTGCAAAAAAATAAAGCAGAGCTTTCACTCCGCTAAATAAATCAATTTGCATTCATCTTCAATTTTCCACTAAAATTATTTAACCCTGAACTCCCCAAAGAATAACGGCATATACTTCTTGCTGTATTCAGCTAGTGAGAACGTACCATTCTTCATGCACCAATCAGAAACTAGGGCACGCTCCAGTATTACGTAATTATTAACCAGTTCAGGAATGCTGAATTCTGTAGTTATCTCCCCGTTCTCCTGCCCTACCTCAAGGAGTTCTCCAAGCAGGGTGAAATAATATCTGTCCTTATCGAGCAGCTTACTAGCAGCAGTGTTGGTTAGCTGACTTGCATACATATTGCCTAGAAGCTCATGATCGATATGCTTCTCGATAAACGTATGAGTTTCAAAATTGAGGATCATCAGCGTATCAAACACACTAGTGTCCGCTGGGATTCCCTTCATAATTTCTCTATACTTGTTATCGAAAACAGTAGCGAGTGTATCAAGCAAACTCTCTTTCCCTTTAAAGTAATAGTAAAAAGAGCCTCTCGCCACCCGTGCTTTCTCGATGATGTCGTTCAT
>NZ_CALHTQ010000212.1 GCF_938039775.1 uncultured Mogibacterium sp.
TAAGTCGCGCATATTACTTCTCCAAATTCTCGTAAACTATTTTACCGTTCATTACAGTCATCTTCACAAGTCCATTTAGTATGTGTCCGTCAAACGGCGTGCACTTTCCTAGCGAAAAGAACTCGGACGTATCTAACCTATACGCATAATCTACATCTATCATCGTCCAGCCATTTTGTTTTAAGCCGAATCTCTCTCTTGGTACTATAGACATAATGTGTACTAGGTGCTCAAGCGATATAACTCCCGGCTTAACTAGATATGTATATAGTGCTGGAAAAGCGCACTCTAATCCTGTGATTCCGTTTGGACTCTTGGCAAAGCCTCGGCTCTTCTCATCCGCGCTGTGCGGCGCATGGTCAGTTGCTATCATATCGACTGTTCCATCAAGCAGTCCCTCTATCAAAGCTTCCTTATCGGCTCTATCCTTAATAGGTGGGTTCATTTTGAAACGGCCGCCAAGTTCTGGCCAGCTGTCTGTAAATGTGCGTATATCATCAGTATCGAACACGAGATAGTGAGGAGCTGTCTCACAAGTTACGTCAACACCACTCTTCTTGGCCTCCCTGATAACTTCGACACTCTCTTTACAAGAGATATGGCAAACATGATATCCAGCGCCAGTTTCGTCTGCAAGCTTAAGGTCTCTCTCAATCTGCTTCCATTCACTCTCTCTGACCTTACCTTCTCTAAGCAGAGACTCATCTTCGCAGTGAGCTACAATAAGCTTACCTAAATCCTTGGCTTGATACATTGCCTCACGCATAAGGTCATCTGCCTGTACGCCGCAACCATCATCTGAAAACGCGCATACATATGGCGCAAGAGCTCCCATGTCAGCGAGTTCTCCTCTACCATTCTGCGCTAAAGTGATAGTTCCATATGGAATCACCTCTATATCAGCATTTTTCTTAATTAAATCAAGCTGTACGTTGAGTGCATCGAGCGTAGATGGTGCTGGTTTTAGGTTAGGCATTGTGCACACAGTCGTATATCCACCATGCGCTGCCGCTTTGCTTCCTGTTCTGATGGTCTCTTTGTAAGACTGACCTGGTTCGCGAAAATGAACATGCACATCGCAGAATGATGGCAAAATAAAAGAGTTATCAGCATTGATAACTCTTTCAAAATCAAAATCACTACCGGTTTCGGATTCTAGACCGGCCTTCACACAAGCATCAACTACAAACAATTCGTTAGGTACAAATTCTCCAGATTTATAAATCTTTCCGCCTTTGATTGCAGTAGTCATAGTTCCTCCAATTATATTAAACTTCTTGATAACTTTTCGTTACATATCTTATAGAAGTATAACATTTTTGGCTCATGCTATGTGAGAAGAATGTTAAAATCCGCCGCAAAATTTTGTTGTATATGGCATTAATTCTTCTAATCGAATATTAGTGCTCTTCGTGTGGCTCAAAACCCTTGATTTCATCAGGAAGCTCCAATCCATTCTTCTCATAATAATCAACGAGTGCAGACTTGATAGCATCCTCAGCTAAAACTGAGCAGTGAACCTTTCTTGCTGGAAGTCCATCGAGCGCTTCCACTACAGCCTTGTTAGTTAGTTCAAGAGCTTCTTTGATGCTCTTGCCCTTGATGAGCTCAGTTGCCATCGAGCTCGATGCTATTGCTGATCCACATCCAAATGTCTTAAACTTAACATCTGTGATAATATCGTTCTCAATCTTGAGATACATTCTCATAATGTCTCCACATGTTGGGTTACCAACTTCACCAACACCATCAGCATTTTCGATTTCGCCTACGTTTCTTGGATGCTCAAAGTGATCCATTACCTTTTCGCTATATAACATGTTCTCTTTCCCCCTTCTCTAGTTCATCCCAGAATGGTGATAGTTTTCTATAATGTTCAACAACATCGTGAACCTTCTCGATGATGTAATCAACCTGCTCTTCAGTATTCTCCTCGTTGAGGCTGAATCTTAGTGATCCATGAGCTGCCTCAATCGCAACGCCCATTCCAATTAGAACGTGGCTTGGATCTAGCGATTCACTAGTACAAGCTGATCCGGACGAGCATTCAATGCCGTACATATCTAGAGCGAGCAGTAGCGACTCTCCCTCAACTCCTTCGAACGAGTAATTGACATTACCAGGAAGTCTCTTTACAGGATCTCCGTTGAGCTTCGAATAAGGAATATCAGACAATCCCTTGATAAGCCTATCCCTAAGAGCAATCGTCTTAGCATTATTCTCCTCCATATGCTCAATTCCATCTTCAAGAGCCGCTGCAAGTGCTGCAATTCCTGGAACATTGACTGTGCCAGCTCTCTTTCCTCTCTCCTGAGCGCCACCTTCAATGACATTGATGAGTCTGATACCATTTCTAGCATATAGAACTCCAACGCCCTTAGGTCCGTGGAATTTGTGAGCGGATAGAGAAAGCATATCTATATTCATAGCCTGAACATCTATCGGTAGATGAGCAGCTGCCTGAACTGCGTCTGTGTGGAAAAGAACTCCCTTTTCGCGACATAGCTTTCCTATTTCAGCAATCGGCTGAATAGCTCCCATCTCGTTGTTAGCAAACATAATTGATACTAAAGCTGTATCTTCTCTGATTGCATCTTCTACATCCTTAACATCCACGATTCCATTAGGTTGCGGCTTGAGCAATGTAACCTCAAAGCCTTCCTTCTCAAGCTTTCTAAGTGTATGAAGAATTGCGTGATGCTCAATGTTGAGCGAAATCAGATGCTTCTTGCCCTTCTTAACAAGACCTCTAGCCGCTGAAATCAGTGCCTGATTATCAGCCTCACTACCACCTGAAGTGAAATAAATCTCATTAGGCTTAGCAGCATTAAGTACCTTAGCTACCTTTGCTCTGGACTCATCAAGCTTTTCCTGAGTGATCTGTCCATCTGTATGAAGACTGTTAGGGTTGCCATTATAGTTCTTAAGGCAATCTAGCAGCGTGTTAAGTGCGACATCGCTTAGATAAGTTGTTGCCGCATTATCTGCATATACTCTCATGTATACCTCCCTACCAATAAAATAGTCATCTTTGTACATTCATTATTATATTCCTTGAATCCCTACTAGGTCAATAGGAATTAACTTTGAACATAACTTAAAACAATTAATTCGATGCGTCCTGATTCTTTATCAGATTATCGACGTTACCGCTCATGAGATCATGGAGTGTGATGTTATCCAAATACTCATCGATAACCTTGTCAAGGCCAATCCACAGCGGAAGTGTCACGCACGAGTTTGCCCTACCACAGCTAACCTCACCGGACTTTATACAATCCACTGGGGCAAGACTGCCTTCCGTGATACGAAGAATCTCACCGATGTTATAATCTTTAGGAGACTTTAGAAGTCTATAGCCACCGTTCTTGCCTCTTAAGCTCTTGAGCAGCCCGCCCTTGTTGAGCATCGATACGACATTCTCCAGATACTTCATCGACAGATTCTGTCGCTCTGATATATCTGCTAGCGATATAAATCCTTCGTCATCGTGATTAGCAAGATCAATCATGACCATCAGAGCATATCGACCTTTTGTTGAAACAATCATGGCTCTTCCTTTCTTTGATATCTTGCGTGTTTATTTCTTACAACTGAAGAATAACACATTGCGCACAACCAATCAAGCATTTTCCTATTATTCATATAGGAATTTAGTGTTTAAAAAAATGAGCAAAATATTTTTGCTGAATTTCCAACTTGTTTGGCTAATTCAACTGACAATTTTGCTCATTTTATTTTGCTGTTTATCGTCTCTATTCCGACGCCCGATTATAACTGGTACATACGATACATATTCGCATAGATTCCATCTTTATCCATGAGTTCGTCGTGAGTTCCCTCTTCAGCTATTCCATCTTGGCTCAACACGAGAATGCGATCTGCACTCTTAATAGTAGTCAATCTATGTGCAATCGTAATCGTGGTTCTGCCCTTTGATAGGTCAGCTAGCGACTGCTGAACTAGCTTCTCACTCTCATTATCAAGTGCAGATGTCGCTTCATCGAGTATAAGTATAGGAGGATTCTTGAGAAAAACCCTAGCAATGCTAATGCGCTGTTTCTGTCCACCTGACAGTTTCATACCGCGCTCACCTACACTCGTGTTATATCCGTCCGACATCTCCCTAATAAATTCATCAGCACCGGCAAGCTTGGCAGCATGCACAATCTCTTCCATAGTTGCACCAGGCTTTCCGTATGCAATATTGCCTGCAATAGTATCTGAAAATAGATAAACATCTTGCTGAACCATTCCGATTTGCGATCTAAGCGACTTGCAGGTGACAGTCCTTATATCATGTCCATCTACTTCAATGCTTCCATCAGTAACATCGTAGAATCTTGGAATCAAATTGCAGAAAGTAGTCTTGCCTGCTCCAGACGGTCCTACAAGAGCTATATTCTCCCCCGGTCTTATACTAAGGTTAATCTTATTTAGAATCTCCTCACTGTCGTTATATCTAAAGGTAACGTCTTTAAATTCAACTGCACCTGTAATGTCATGTAACTCCACCGCATCTGGGGCATCATCGATTTCTACAGGTTCATCCATAACCTCGATAAATCTCTCAATTCCCGTCATTCCTCTCTGGAACTGCTCCGTAAACTCTACAATTCTTCTTACAGCCTCAAGCAACACACCAATATACATCATAAATGCTACAAAATCACCTGTCGTAATTCTGCCATTCTTAAGTTCAAATGAACCGACTAGAATTACTACGATATACATGATACCGTCGAACGTACGCGTAACGCCTCTAAATCCCGCCATCGCCTTATATCCTATAGCTTTTACACCGAGGAATCTCGAATTATCTACTTCGAAACGTTCCTGTTCATACTCTTCATTTGCAAAGGACTTCGATACCTTTATACCGAGCAAACTATCCTCTACATGCGAGTTGATTTCGCCTAGACCACTACGCTGCATCTTGAACGCACGACGCATCTTCTTTCGGAATGTGTATGTAGCCGCAATCATAATTGGAATTATTGCAAACATGAGCACTGTAAGCAGCACATCTATTCTCACAAGAAGTATAAAACCGAGTACAATCTTGATAAATGCTATCCAATATTCCTCTGGACAATGGTGTGCAAACTCTGTGACATCGAATAAATCACTAGTAATTCTGGATATAAGTTGGCCCGTTTTGTTCTCACTATAATATGAATATGATAGATTCTGACACTTTTCGTATAGATCACGCCTCATATCGGTTTCTATCTTCGCACCCATCACGTGTCCCGTATTTTGCATGTAGTAATTGGCCACTACGTCAACCGCTCTGAGACAGAGATATATACCCACAATCTTAACTATCAAATCAGCTGTAAACCCTGCAATATCAGTAGCTACAACGTTGCTTATATATCTGATTAACAGTGGCAAAACTATGTCACTTACCGTGGTGAATGACGCACAGATTAGGTCAAAAATCAGCACTCCCTTATATGGTTTAAAGTATGGAGCAAATCTTTTAATTAGGTATCTAGACGACATAACTTTATCCTTAGACTCTATCATTTTGCGTTTCCTTTCGTTAAATTATCTCAACAATTACCAATGTAAAAACGCAGACACTATATACCTGCGCATTAAATTCATACGATACGAGAAACAATTATAACACATAATTTTTGCCGTTTCTCGGGAATGATTGTGTACAATCCACGGTTGAATTAATGTGCCTTTAAATAGTATTATAATTGTCAATACAATAACATACATGAACCCGTATTGTAATTAATTATCACTTTGTTAGGAGGTCACTTTGAACCTATATCACAATTTATCACCTCGTAAGCAGTACCTAGTCCACTATCTGGGCTGGATGCTAGCAGGAAATGCAATATTCGCATTCGGAGTAAATGTAATTATTACTCCGATGAATCTTTAATAATGGCGGATTTACGGGAATAGCGCAGTTACTTAGACTGATATTTGTAAATGTTCTCCATGCAACTGAAATTCCATGTGTGGATTTAGTTGGTATACTGTACTTTTTGCTTAACTTACCACTACTAATAATTTCCTACAAAGTTGTTAACAAGGAGTTCTGTATCACATCTGTAATATCAATTTCGCTATGTTCAGTAGCTCTCGGTGTTATCCCAGTTCCTAAAACTCCAATATTCAACGATTACCTAACGGCATGTCTAATCGGTGGTGTAGTTGCTGGTACAGGTGCTGGAATGGTACTTCGTGCAGGAAGCTCTCAGGGCGGACAGGATATCATCGGTGTAATCGTATCTGTACTAAATCCGAACTACAGTGTAGGTAAGATAAGCATCATAATTAATATAGGAATTTACATCATCTGTCTATTCTTATTCAACATCGAAATTGTTGCTTACTCTCTCATATACACGACAATCCTTGCGATGTCCCTCGATAGAGTTCACATCCAGAATATCAACATGCAGGCTATGATATTTACCAAGAAGCCAGGAGTTGAGGATATTATTATGAAGGAGCTCAAGAGAGGAGTTACTAACTGGACTGGAACTGGTGCTTACACTAAGGAAGATTCCAATGTCATAGTTACTATCATTGCAAAATACGAAGTTAGCAAGCTTCTGATGGCTGTCAAAAAAGCTGATCCTGATGCGTTGTAGTTATCAATGAAGGTGCACAAATATACGGTAACTTCGAAAAGAGACTGACAAAATAGCACATTAATATTGTTACTTCACCATGTTACGACGAGCCGAAATAGTACGAGTAAGCGAATAGCGCTTCAGATTCACTGGTGATTATGGACATTCTAATCAGCTTACTTGAGAATCCGTATATCACCATATCGGTGTTCTTCTTCACTTCACTAAATACTCCTTACCAAATATATCAACAACTATATATGCGACATTTCCGCGCGATATAAACTTAATGTCATCGTAGTTCTCTGTTACACTGATTTCCGCTGAAAATTCACCGTTATAGTCAGGATCGATTATGATGTAATCTATGAGCGCCTCTGGCGTGCTCTCGCACGCATCTTGCAGTAATTCTCTGTCCTTATGTTGCACATAGCCTATCTCAAGTTCTGGTCTGAAAGCCATGAGCTTTGCATGACATAGCTTCTTGCCATTCTCTAGCTCATCCGCTCTTTCAATCCTGATTATGGCATCTGTCCTATATGGTCTTTCCTCTCCATTTCCATAGAAAAAGTAATTAGACTCACAAGCGTCGAGTCTCTTCTTAGCAGTTCCGAGAGCCAATGTTTCTATATCACAGCCAACCCAGCTTCTACCCATAGAATTCGCAGCTTCTAGAAATGAGCCTGAACCACAGAAAAAATCACCCACCAGGTCACCTTCCTTTGTGCACGAAGCAAGTATTCGCTTCATAAGTTCAAGAGGCTTCTGTGTAGCGTATCCGTTTCTTTCACCAGACGTTCTACCGACCATGTCGATGCTCCAGACGTCTTTCATATTCACTAGAGTATACCAGCCATATTCATCCTGATACTCCTTCACACCTTTGAAGCGGTACGGCTTAAAATCACGATTGTACGACTTCTCCTTCGGTACATCGAGATAATAGCTCTTGGACTTGCTGTACATGAGAATCGTATCATGTTTTCGCGAAAAATGGTTTTTTGCACTGCCACCAGATTTATACTTCCAAATAATCTCATTACGCATATTCTCATATCCAAAGATTTCATCCATGATTAACTTTACGTAATGTGCCGAGTGCCAGTCGAGATGTACCCAGATGAGCCCATCTTCTGCAAGCAGCCTCTTCATTAAAACCAGTCTTGTAGTCATGTTTTCAACGTACTGCTCGATGCTTCTATCGAAAGTATCATCATATGCTAGATGCTTAACCTTATGGGTCTTACCTTCATTATCTCTTATCGCAACTGTAGCATCATACTTTGATTTTGTAAAAAACGGTGGATCAATATATATACACTTGAACTTGCCTTCATAACCATTTTCAAGAAGCCACGTCATGAATTCCAGATTATTGCCAAGAGCAAGTATGTTTTTATTTAGGTCAGAGTTAACACCACCTATACTAAAGCTATCATACATATGCTTTTCCATAACCTTAAACGGCTTAGACACCGTAACTTCACCGTGATCTAAGCCTCTAATTATGCTCTCTGCTACTCCTAGAACTTTGCTCATCTTAACCTTCCTATTCAGCATTCAACACTTCTGCTATCATTAGCCATATTTTTTTATTATAGAATATTGATATTAACATGTCTATTTGACTACATCAAAAGAAACAATCCCCGAGGAGCCTAGAGAACATCACTGCACTCTCACACCTCGGGTCATTTAAGTATCGATATCAATGTTTTAAAAATTTAGAACTCAGCATATGTGAATGCAGGACTACTGAGCATGCTTCCAAATAAAGAGAACATGTACAGTACGGCCATAAATATAAACATATACATAGTATACTTTAGCGATATCTTATTTTTTATTTTACTTATTAAAGAATTCTGCGACTTTTTCATCAATTCTCACCCAACCTTCATTCCAAGGATGAACCGCATCCGAAACAATATATTTATTATAGCTATATCCTGTCATATCAGTGTAATCCGCACCGTATCGACCTGCTATACTTTTAATCTTCTGACCTACAACAGCACGCTTATCAGCAGTCATACCTGTGTAGTCGTACCACCTACCATTGACAGGAAGCAGAATCAGTTTAACCTCTATATCATTAGCTTTAGCAATCTGCAGAAAGGCCCTTAGATCACTGTATTCTGGTGATGTATTGTAATTTTCATCTAGACGTACATCCTTCATCTTCGGATACACCTGTCTAAACTTATTTCTCCACACACGATTACTCATGTAAAAAGGATTATCTGCCTTATACTCACTGTCTCTATGAGCTTCTTTCAAAAGTTCATTCCAATTAAAATTATCTGGACTGTATCTTTCGAAGTTCTGTGGCGTCTTTTTGTTTCTCATCATGAATTTCATAGCTGCTCCGACAGTGATTTTATCTTTATCGAAAGCATGGCGTCGCTCAAATCCATACAATAGATTTGATTCCTCATGGAGATTAACCTTGTTGATCATGCGTGCCTTCATCTGTAGACTCTTGTTCTTGGACAGCAGATCCTCAGTTCTCTTAGCAACGTACTTCTTAGTCTTGAGTGGAATATTCTTGTTCTCCATGAACGCGAAGTACTCCGTCTCTGAAAATCTAAGCGCATAGTCATTCTTCTTAACGCCAGACTGCTTGAACCAGGTCGGCGAGACCAGCAGTATGACCTTCTTGCTCTTAAGATGCGGCTGCAGTGACCCAAGTGCCACAGTGTGGAATAACGTCTGATTGAACGGTCCGCCAACTGTAACGAGCTTTACATCTGTATCCTTGAAGAAGTTAGTCGGATGGTACTGAGTCTTACGACCATGTCTGAATTCGGATGAACCAAGCATGAGTACGGAATCCTTTTCAAGGTTCTGTGATAACGCATTGTACGACAAATCCTTGTAAGTATTATACCAAGTCCCGAACTGCCCCGACTTATCTCTAAGATCATTATTAGCGCATATGAAGTGCACAATTACTGTGAACATCGCCAGCAGCACGAGAGCCGCTACAAACGAGTTTATCTTCTTCATCTTGTCTTCGTTCCTGTCTTATTCTCCTAGAATTCTTGCTGAAACGGTCTCAACAATTTTGTTCGGTGTATCCATCTGCTCTCTAGTGAACTCGGATGGTGATAGAACTACTCCATATTCATCCTGAATATCTAGCAAGAGACTTACGTAATCTAGCGAATCGATTAGGTCTTCTTCGAGCAGGTTGATGTCTGGGTTTTCCTTTACGATTTCATCTCCGCAAATGTTCTCAATGATGTCTAGTAGCTTATCTCTCATGTTGTTTTCCTCCTGTGTTTAACACTCTTGTAAGTATATTTTTGTTTTTGATTAACTTATGTTCCGAGGTATTTACCTCTTTGCTGCGTAATTTCTTTTTATGCGTCTTTCCATTGATATTATTTATTTAGCAATATTCCGAGTCTTCCTGAGAAGATGAAGAATCCAAACATTACTAGGTGGAAAGTGATAAACCACGAAACAGCGATAAACCACTTATCCCTTTTGTGAGCCTTATAAAACTTTGATTTCTTCTGAAATATCTCGCATGCGGATAGAAGCACGCCGTGATATAGACCGTAAATTATGTAATTGCTTTCCAGTCCGTGCCATACACCCATGACAAACATGTTTATCATAAATGCAATGGATGCGATTGCCATCTTGTTCTTAACCTTGCGGCTTCTTACGAGTGACATCGTGATTCTCGAGAAAAGGAAGTCTCTAAACCAGAACGACAGTGTCATATGCCAACGATTCCAGAATTCCTTAATGTCTTTGCTAACGAAAGGTGCATTGAAGTTCTCTGGTGTCTTGACTCCAAATATATAGCTGGTACCAATCGCCATGTAACTATATCCTGCAAAGTCAAAGAACAGATATATTCCATATAAGTAGAAGTAAATTACTATTGAGTACCATGTTCCGCCGGTTCCAAAATAATTCATAACCGTATAGAAGCACGCTGCAATTACCATCTTATAAACCATACCTTTAAGAATCTTGTAAATGCCATCTCCGAGCATCTCTAGATATTCATCTCTAGGTATAATTCTATCAATATCTTCGTCAAATCTCCTGCTTCTATCAATAGGTCCCGATGTTATCGCCGGGAAGAAAAGTAGCAAATATATGAAGTTCGAAGTTTTAAAACTCGTTATTACTCCATCATATATCTCAATCACCATCTGCACAGCCTTAAATGTCATATACGACAGTCCTAGGAAAGCAAAAAGATGATATTTGTTGCCTGTTAGACCGAGAAGCTTATAGATAGTGAGCGGTGCTATACTCGCGAGCAAGAACATCCTGTACTGCCAAGCTATTCTGCCTTTTTTAGTTCTAAGCTCTAGATATATACGAACTATCGCATATTCTATTGTCGTGAACATTGCTAGATTACAGAGTGCTATCAGGTTGCTGCCCATCGACAGCC
>NZ_CALHTQ010000213.1 GCF_938039775.1 uncultured Mogibacterium sp.
TCTTGATACAGCTGAGTACGTATTCGCCAGCAATTCTAGCTGCTTCAGCCTTATCTTTGCCTGCAAGGTAAGAACCTACAAATGCAGATGCGAACACATCACCCGTTCCGTGGCAAGAAATAGGCATCTTCTCGTGCCTTATATAATTTATACCATTTTCATCTGATACGAGGATTCCTGTGTTCTCATCATCATAGCTGACACCGGTCATGATGACGGTCTTGGCACCTAACTCGTGCAGACCCCTTACAAGCATCTCCGCATACTCTTCGTCGTAGCTTTCCTTGTACTCATTACCTGTTAGAAGTGAAGCCTCCGTTATATTAGGAAGTGTTACGTCTGCCACAGCAACAAGCGACTCCATGTCAAATGCTGGATAGAGCTTGCCGCCATCCGCCATCGCAGGGTCAACTATCCGTAGACCGGACGGAGATACAAGTCTTGCAAATATATCCTTAACATATGCAATCTGTTCGCTGCTTCCGAGATACCCCGTGTATGCTCCATCGAATGTAATTCCCTCAATCTCCCATTGCTTGATGATATCAGGCATATCGCTAGTTAAGTCGTGGCAAGTAAAACCTTTAAATCCACCAGTGTGATTCGAAAGTACGGCTGCTGGTAAAATTGCTGTCTCGTGTCCGCATGCCGAAAGTATAGGTAGTGCAACGGTCAGCGAGCACTGTCCGACGCACGATATATCTTGAATTGATAATATTCTCTTATATTCCATTAATTCTGCCCTCGATTTTAGTATCCTAATGTTATTAGAGAGTTGCTCTCTTGTAGTAGAATTTGCTGCCAAGAGCAGTCTTGCCCAGCGCAACAGAAACTACAATTGCAACGACTGCGCCTACAGTAGCTTGCAGGATATTGCCAGGAACATCTGCAATCGGAGCTGCCCAGTTGCCGTAGATAAAGCCTTGAGCCGCATAGTAGCCTGATACAGTCCAGAGAACTGCGAGTACGTATGCGAAGAGCTCCGCAAAAGGTAGTCCTGCAACCTTAGCTACATGACCTCCATTTGTCGAACGCTTAATCAGCAGGTCAAAGAATAGCTGCACAATCAGCACCATAATTATCTTGATTACCAATGTCCAAGGTGCCCAAACGGCATAACCACCGTAGATGTCTGCTAGCCCAGCACCAACACCTCCAGCGAAGCAGGCGTACTTCTTAGGCAAGATGATCGCTGCGAGAAGCACGAATCCGTCACCAAGGTGAATGTATCCCATTGCATTAGGGATCTTGAAGAATGTAGTCGCAATCATGACCATTGCGGTCATCATCGCCGTAGTTACGAGAATTAAAGTCTTATCGCTTCTGTCGGCACGG
>NZ_CALHTQ010000214.1 GCF_938039775.1 uncultured Mogibacterium sp.
AGTATTTCTTGCAAAATAAAATCTCAAGGTTTATGATGAACTCTAATATTGTAGAGAAGTTATATTTGAAATTTATGATTAAGGGGTTTATTGATGCCTAGCACAACATCGTCTAAGAAGAGAAGTACATCAAAAGGAAAAAAAACAACTAGAAAGCGCACTCTTTTAATTGTAGAGTCTCCTTCTAAAGCCAAGGTTATCGGAAAGTACCTTGGTCCTTCATACAATGTACTTGCATCAGTGGGACACGTAAGAGATTTACCAAAGAGCAGGCTCGGTATAGATATAGAAAAATATTTTGAGCCAGGATACATTAATATCCGAGGAAAGGGAGATAAGATAAAGGAACTTAAGAAAGCGGCAGCAGCTGCCTCTCGTGTACTTTTGGCTACCGACCCTGACCGTGAAGGAGAAGCTATTTCATGGCACCTAGCATTCTTGCTCGATATTGACCCAGCTAGTGAATGCAGAATTGTGTTCAACGAAATTAATAAAGAAGCTGTCAAAGAAGCTATTAAGCATCCACGTTCTATAGACATGGGGTTAGTCGATGCACAGCAAGCAAGAAGAGTTCTAGACAGATTAGTTGGATATCAAATTAGTCCACTCCTTTGGCAGAAGGTAAGACGTGGTCTTTCTGCTGGAAGAGTTCAGTCCGCAGCTTTAAAGATGATATGTGACAGAGAGAATGAAATTAATTCATTTATCCCTGAAGAGTATTGGACTATAACAGCTGATTATGGCGATAGTTTTTCAGCATCACTCAGTAAGTATAAGGGCAAGGATATCCACATTAAGACTGAGGCTGATGCTGAAAGCATAGAAAAGGAACTTAAATCAGGAAAATTTATTGTAGAGAGTGTTAAGATCGGCAAAAGAAAGCCTAAACCTTATGCACCGTTTACAACAAGTAGTATGCAGCAGGATGCTTCTATCAAGCTTAATTTCCAGACCAAAAAGACTATGCAAGTAGCTCAACAACTATATGAAGGTATAGATGTAAAAGGTATTGGAACAAGAGGATTGATTACTTACCTTCGTACAGATTCTGTCAGAGTATCGTCAGTAGCAAAAGATGCTGCAGCTAGCTTTATTACAGAAAAATTTGGTAGAGAATATAGCGCAGACAACTCTTTTTCTAACAAAAATAAGGATATTCAAGACGCTCATGAAGCGATTAGACCTACTGATATAGCACTAGAGCCAGAATCAATTCGCGATTCTCTTACAGCAGATCAGTTCAAGTTATACAATCTCATATGGAATCGTTACGTGGCCTCACAGATGTCAGCAGCTGAATTTGATACAGTATCAGTATCTATTGACAATAGTGGATATGAGTTTA
>NZ_CALHTQ010000215.1 GCF_938039775.1 uncultured Mogibacterium sp.
TTTTGGTGACGCTGATGTGTCTGTATATGACGGATATAGGGGCAAGACAGGGAAAGAGGAAGGTTTAGGCCTTAGTGATTCAGATACTGAAGGTTTCTCCTACAATAATCAGACTGGTTATGGCTTAGATGGTGTAGTTAGCTCGCCTAATGGTTCTACAGGACTATGTGGATATGATGGAATTAATGATAATTACGTCAACTATTCTGGAAGTGGATTAGGCCTAGATGGTGAATTACCGACTTCAAAAGCAAGACCTAAAACTGCTACTTATCGTGGACCAGGAACACCTGAGTTTGATGAGATGAAATCTCGCGAGGCGGCTGCAACTGCTGATATTAGCGTGCCACATGGTATAGGTTTAGGTGGAGACCGCGGCTTGCGGTATTTCAACTACGAAAAGAGACTCTAAAGATGATGCCGTTTATGAACAAAAAGAAGATAATAAACCTACGAAAGCGGATCATGATGAAATTGCCAAGCAAGCTTTGGTAGGACAATCTAAGAAAGAGGATAACTACATTTTCCCTTCGGTAGATCTATTAAACAGACCTAAGCCTAACAATAACATGATGAGCGGCAACCAACTTGAGGAGCGCGCTAGTCTCCTAGAACAGACACTAAATGACTTTAACGTTGAGGCTAAAGTTCTTAACGTTACTCAGGGTGCCTCTGTAACTAGATATGAAGTGCAACCAGCTACTGGAGTTAAGGTCAGCAAGATAACAGGACTAGCTGATGATATAGCACTTAATATGAGGGCGAAGAGTATCCGAATTGAGGCTCCAATACCGGGCAAAGCGGCGGTTGGAATCGAAGTGGAGAACGAAAAAGCTGCTCCAGTCCTTATAAGGGAGCTTATTGAATCAAACGAGTTTAAACTTGCTAAGTCAAAGATTAGCTTCGTTGTTGGTAAAGATGTTTCAGGACGTAATATAATTGCGGATTTACACAGCATGCCACATATGTTAATAGCTGGTGCTACAGGATCCGGTAAGAGTGTGTGTATTAACACCATAATAACAAGTCTTCTTTACAAAGCTTCGCCTGATGAGGTTAAACTTGTCTTGATTGACCCTAAGGTTGTTGAGCTTGGAAGTTATAATGGTATTCCGCATATGCTCATACCAGTAGTAACTGATCCTAAGAAAGCTGCAGCAGCACTTAACTGGGCTGTTAACGAGATGCAGCAGAGGTATAACAAATTTGCTGAACTTGGAGCAAAGGATTTAGCTTCATATAACCATTCGGTATCGAGTGCTGGTGAAGACGACAAAGTTATGCCGCAGATAGTTATCGTTATAGATGAGCTAGCGGATCTTATGATGGCTGCATCGTCTCAGGTTGAAGAAGCTATATGCAGATTGGCTCAGAAGGCGAGAGCTGCAGGTATGCATTTAATTGTAGCTACTCAGAGACCATCTGTTGACGTCGTAACGGGTCTTATAAAGGCAAATATTCCTTCAAGAATTGCATTTAGCGTATCTTCTCAATTTGACTCTCGTACAATTATAGATACTGCAGGAGCAGAGAAGCTTCTTGGAAAAGGAGATATGCTCTTCTCCCCGGTGGAAGCTAATAAGCCTATCAGAATTCAAGGTCCATATATTTCTGAGACGGAGAGCGCTGCTGTTATCGATTTTGTGAAGTCGCAGAGTGAAACTGAATATAGGGAAGATGTGATTCAGAGTATTGAAGTTTCAGATAAACTCACACCACAGGATT
>NZ_CALHTQ010000216.1 GCF_938039775.1 uncultured Mogibacterium sp.
CGGAAGTCCATATCCGTGCAGCTAGTATCAGTTGGCGGTTCTGAGAAAATCGTTCCACGCGCCTCTTCAAAAGCCCTATCTGATAAGTCCTCGATTAGGTATCTATTGATCACTCTGATGTTCGTCAAGCTCGCAATCTGCAGGCTCTCCCTGAACTCCTTGATAAGCTCCTTGGCCTTGTTTGCGAATTCCGGCTTCTTCTCTACGTATAAAGCTTTGACCATGCCATTACTCCTGTCTCTAATCAGTCTTGTTGTAAGTGTAAATAATAAATTGTATTTGTCCGTTACTTGAGTGCAGCTAGCGCCTTTGCTCCGATATCTCTTCTAAAATACATATTGTCAAAATGCACTTCTCCGAGCTTCGCATAAGCTTTGTCCACAGCCTCCCTTAGAGTCGGTGCTGTCTCAACTACACCGAGAACTCTACCGCCACTAGTCACTTGCCTTCCTTCCTCGAGCTTGCTACCAGCAATATATATGAGTTCGTGGTTCTCTGGGAGATTTATCTCAAATCCCTTCTCGTACGATGCCGGATATCCAGCCGATGCAGCTACTACGCAGCATGCCGCTTCATCTCTAAACGAGAATTCCACATCTGCCAGCGTACCGTCCGTAGTCGCTCTCATAATCTCCAGTAGGTCTCCCTCTAGAAGTGGAAGCACTACCTGCGTCTCGGGATCTCCGAATCTGCTGTTATACTCGATAACCTTAGGACCATCCTTGGTGAGCATTAGTCCGAAGTAGAGGCACCCCTTAAACGCTCTTCCCTCAGCTGCCATTGCTTCGATAGTAGGTTTAAAAATCTGCTCCATGCACTGCTCGCTAATCTCCTCTGTGTAGTAAGGGTTAGGAGCAACGGTGCCCATGCCTCCAGTATTTAGTCCCTTGTCTCCATCTAGAGCTCTCTTGTGGTCCATCGAGGAAACCATCGGTCTAACTACCTTGCCGTCAGTGAAAGACAGCACGCTTACCTCAGGACCTTCTAGGAATTCCTCTATGACTACAGTATCTCCGCTCGCGCCGAACTTATGGTCTTCCATAATCGTGCGGAGTCCCTCTCTAGCCTCTTCGCGAGTTTCAGCGATGATTACACCCTTGCCGAGCGCAAGTCCATCAGCCTTGATTACTGTCGGAATCGGGCAGGTTTCGATATATTCTAGTGCCGCTTCCATGTCGCTGAATATCTCATATAAAGCAGTCGGTATTCCGTACTTCTTCATGAGCTGCTTGGAGAATGCCTTACTACCCTCGATAATCGCTGCTGCTTTATTAGGTCCAAAGCAAGGAATACCCTTAGCTTCAAGCATGTCCACAAGTCCGAGAACTAGCGGATCATCGGGAGCAACAACCACATAGTCGAGCTTTTTTTCTACTGCAAAATCAACGATTTTATCAAGGTCCTTCGCACCAATAGCAACGCATTCCGCATCTTCTGCGATGCCGCCATTGCCGGGAAGTGCGTATATGTGAGATACTCCCTTACTGCGCTTAAGGCTCTTTATTATGGCGTGCTCTCTGCCGCCACCACCAATTACTGCAATATTCATTATCTTCTCCTTGCCACTATCTCTGCTGCGACCTTTTCGACTGCCGCTGGCAGAAGCTTCCACTCAGCTTCCTCCATAACTCGTCTCTGGAGAATTTCTGGCGTGTCGCCATCCTTAACATCTACTGCACGCTGAGCGATAATCTTGCCACCATCCGTAACTTCATTTACGAAATGAACAGTTGCACCCGTCACCTTGACGCCGTATGAAAGCGCCGCCTCATGCACGCGAAGTCCGTAGAAGCCATCTCCACAGAACGACGGGATGAGTGATGGATGCACATTGATAATCCTATCTGGATATCTGCTGACAAAATCGCTGCTAAGAATCTTGAGGAATCCTGCAAGAACGATGATGTCAATCTCATGCTCTTCGAGAAGTGCCATGAGCTCCTGCTCAAAATTCTCCTTGCCGATATACGCATGCTTTATCCCAGCTCTCTCCGCTCTATCCAGTCCGCCAGCATTTTTGCGAGACGATACGACTAGCGCCAGTTCCACATGTGGAAGTTCACCAGCCGCCGACCTATCTATGATGGCTTGAAGGTTTGTGCCTCCTCCAGATATTAGAACTGCGACCTTTGCAAAACTACTCATCTTCACTCTCCGCCGTGCATTTGCGAGGCTAATCATTCCTCGATAATTACGCCTTCGTCACCTTTAACGATTTCTCCTATTACGTAGGCTCTCTCGCCAGCACCATTGATAATCTCAAGAGCTCTTTCACTATCCTCACGAGGTACAACTACAGTCATGCCCACACCCATGTTGTAAGTGTTGAACATGTCGCGCTCCGGGATATTTCCTGTCTCTGCAAGCACCTTGAAAATCGCTGGAATTTCAAGACTACCCTTGTCAATCTTAGCTGTCATACCCTCTGGAAGTGCACGAGGAATGTTCTCGTAAAAACCTCCGCCTGTGATATGCATTACTGCGTGCGGAGTCATCTCCTTGAATAGCTCAGTCATCGGCTTCACGTAAATCTTGGTTGGCTCGATAAGTGCCTCGCCTAGGGACTTCCCACCGAGGTCGTCTCTCTTTGCCGCAAGATTTACGTTTTCAACGTCGAAAACCTTTCTGACTAGCGAATATCCATTTGAATGAATTCCCGATGATGCGATTCCGATTATGACATCGCCCTCGCTCACCTTCTCTATATCGATAACCTTGCTCTTATCTACGATTCCAACCGCAAATCCAGCTAGGTCATACTCGTCTTCAGGATAGAATCCTGGCATCTCAGCAGTCTCGCCACCGATTAGGCAGCACTCGGACTGGATGCAGCCATCGGCAACACCCTTTACGATGGATGCTATTTTCTCAGGAACGTTCTTGCCACAAGCTATATAGTCGAGGAAGAACAGAGGCTTTGCACCCACGCAGATAATGTCATTAACGCACATTGCAACGCAGTCGATACCCACCGTGTCGTGCTTGTCCTGCAGGAAAGCGAGTTTTAACTTAGTTCCCACGCCATCGGTTCCACTGACTAGGATTGGCTCGCTCATGCCTGTGAGATCTGGCTGCAGCAGTCCGCCGAAGCCACCTACAGGAGCTGTATTTCCGAACTTCATGGTCTTGCCCACGTGCTCCTTCATGAGCTCTACCGCTCTATATCCGCTGGTGATATCTACTCCCGCTTCCTTGTAGCTCTCGCTCTGGCTCTTCATCTTAGTTCTCCTTTTTCTTGGTTTCGCTTAGCTTAGTCTCGAATTTAAATTTTCCTGTGGTCGCTCTACCTGCAGGGTACTCTCCGCCAAAACATGCATCACAGTATCCCACATTAGGCGATGTACCAATCATCTCGTGAAGTCTCTCCATCTTGAGGAATCCGATTGAATCGCAGCCGATTAGCGTGCAAATCTCATCCACGGTATGGTTCGCAGCTATAAGCTGTGACTTGTCCGACACGTCGGTGCCATAGTAACACTCATCAACGAATGGAGGTGCTGTCAGCATGAGGTGAACTTCCTTTGCACCTGCATGTCTAAGCTTCTCTACGATATTTCTCGATGTCGTACCTCTAACGATGGAGTCGTCGATCATGACAACCCTCTTACCTCTTACAGTCTCTTCGATTACGTTGAGCTTGATGTTTACAAGCTTCTCACGCTGTGCCTGCCCAGGTGCGATAAATGTTCGGCCGATGTACTTGTTCTTTACAAAGCCCATGCCGTAAGGAATTCCAGACTCGCGCGCATATCCTACAGCTGCATCTAGTCCCGAATCAGGTACTCCGATTACGATGTCCGCATCGACTGGATAGTCAATCGCCAGTGCCCTACCAGCTTCAACTCTAGCACGGTGAACGCTTATGCCGTCGATCTTGGAGTCAGGTCTTGCGAAGTATATGTATTCAAAGATACATATAGACTTCGGATTCTTATTGCAGTGATCCTTGATGCTGCGAATGCCATCATGGTTAAAAATAACTATTTCACCAGGCTCTATGTCTCTGACGAATTTTGCTCCTACAGAATCGAGTGCACATGACTCGGACGCCACGACGTATCTGCCGTCTTCTGTGAGACCGTAACATAGTGGTCTAAAGCCCCTATCATCACGAACGGCGATTAACTTATTAGGTGACATCACACACAGCGAATATGCACCTTTTAACCTATGCATCGCTGCATTGATTGCATTCTCTATACAATCTGTACGGAGTCTCTCCTTGGTGATCAGATATGCAATTACCTCAGTGTCACTTGTGGTCTGGAAGATAGAACCCTCAAGCTCAAGCTCTCTTCTCAAATCGCCGGAATTTACGATATTGCCGTTATGTGCGACAGCCATGCTTCCCTTGATGTGATTTACAACTATAGGCTGAGCATTTGCACGCTCATTCTTGCCCGTAGTTCCGTAGCGCACATGACCGATAGCAAGGCTTCCAACGCCTAACTCATCGAGAGTGCTGTTGTTAAACACATCGTTTACCAAGCCCAAATCCTTGTGGCTGGCAAATACACCATCATCGTTAACCACTATTCCGCAGCTCTCCTGTCCGCGGTGCTGCAGCGAGTAAAGGCCATAATAGACAGTTCTGCCTATCTCATACGTCTCCCTTGGGGAGAAAACGCCCACTACTCCACATTCTTCTCTTAACTCACTCATACTGTTCCTAACCTTAAATAATTTGTTAAATACGTTTAAATTTACGTGACTTATTTTATCTCTTTGTTTTATTTCATCTAATTACTGTTTCTATCAGAATTTGATTGAATCCGAATTCACTTGTAGATTCTAGTTGAATCTAGCGCTTACTGCCGCATCTTTCTCGATTACTGCATCGTGCGCCTTCTTTCTCTCTTCCCATAATCTGGCTCTCAGCTGCTCATCAGAAACTGCAAGGATTTCAGCTGCGAATATAGCCGCATTCTTCGCACCATCGATTGCAATGGATGCAACAGGGATTCCCGGTGGCATCTGGACAGTGGATAAGAGTGCGTCCATTCCATCAAGTGCGGAAGCCTTAATCGGAATTCCAACTACTGGCAGGACTGTATTTGCCGCAAGAACTCCACCGAGATGTGCTGCCTTGCCTGCTGCAGAAATTATAACCCCAAATCCGTTCTCCTCTGCAGCCTTTGCAAATCCAATCGCTTCATCTGGTGTTCTGTGTGCCGAGTACACGTGAACCTCTGTCGGTATTTCATATTTCTTTAGCTCATCGATACATTTCTCAACTACTGGTAGATCGCTATCGCTTCCCATGATTACTGCTACTTTTTTCATTATTTCCTCTTGCCTCCATCTTTAATTATCAATGCGAGGACCGTCGTACTCGCCTATAATTGACTTAGTTTTGCCGCCCGTCACGTCTCATATTAAGAGCGCCGAGCTTACATAAAATTATCATTAAATATCGTAATTTAAATTTATCACATGCGTTCTCAATGTCAACAATCGAGGTTTTCTAAATCCGTATTTTAGGATAGTTTTTTATATATATTATGCGGTTTTTAGTTATTTCCCCGAAGTATAAATGCCAATAAAGTAAACAGCGTTCGTATTTTGTGTATTTTTGAAGTTTTTGCATTATAAAAGGGATTGGTGCAGCCAATCCCTAGTCGATATTAAATATAATTTGCTCTATGCTAGCAGAATAGATATCACTGCAAAAAACATTTTCTATCTGTGTGCTCCGCGCACACCTACCTCTGCCCAACACGCGGAATCAGAACCCTCGCTTTAAACAAGTCTCCATCAATTCCCAGTCTGATATCGCCGTTCATCATGTGCATTAGGTCTCTAGCAATTGCAAGACCAAGGCCACTGCCTTCAGTATTTCTGGACTTGTCGCCTCGCTTAAATCTCTCCATCAGCTCATCTGGCTCAATGTCGAGCGCATCTCTAGACACGTTACTGATCTCGAGCGCCGCAAATTTGCCCATCTCGCGAACTTTCACGTATGCCCTTGTTCCAGGCATACTGTATTTGCTGACATTGGTAAGAAGATTCTCGATTACACGCCACAGCATCTTCCCGTCGGCGTTTACGTATATGTGTTCATTTGTATTTTCGCAGTGAACCTCTATATCAGCTGCAACGAATATATCGTTGAGTTCGCCTACAGCCTGCTGAGCCACACCATTAAGGTCGATAACCTCGATGTTAATAGGCATTGCTCCACTTGAAGCCTTGGTCGCTTCGAAGAGGTCGCCGCTCAGTTTCTGAAGTCTCTTTGTCTTCTGATCGATAATCTCGAGGTAAGACATCGCATCCGGACTATCGAG
>NZ_CALHTQ010000217.1 GCF_938039775.1 uncultured Mogibacterium sp.
GGCGTAAGCCAAAGCAATATAATTGAAATTTGCCGGGTCATAGACACCCCTGTTCAGATGAACGCGTGTGAAGGCCCGGTTTTCATTTGTTTTTGATTTATATACACGTTACTTCCTTGCATATATTACCTATGAGGGATATCATTATACCTATGCTCAAGATTATTAAATGGATATTCAAGTTAATATTGGCAGTGATAGTCATCATAGTGGGGATCAACCTGTTCGCTAAGTTAGCCTCCGCAGCGTAGAACAGGTTAGTGGCAAATCGTATGACTGCATTATCGTGCTTGGCGCAGGAGTGTATGGAAATGGCGAGCCGACTAAGATCCTGAAGGATAGACTTGACCGCGGCATCGAACTGTATAAGGTTGGAGCGGCACCGAAGCTGCTGTTATCTGGGGACAATGGCAAGACCAATTACGATGAGGTAAAGGTCATGAAAAATTACTGTCTGAAGCACGGTGTTCCGGCGCAAGATATATTCCTAGATCACGCAGGATTTTCGACATATGAGTCGATGTATCGGGCTAGAGATATATTCGGTGTTAAGACTGCGGCAGTCGTAACGCAGTACTATCATGAAGGTAGGTCACTATACACAGCTAAGAGACTCGGACTAAAGGTTGTTGGTGTAAGTGCAGTAGAGAAGCGGTACGACGGAGATGGAGCTCGTGCAGTGAGGGAATTCCTCGCTAGGGAAAAAGCCTTTGTGCAGTGCATCGTTAAGCCGAAGCCAACATTCCTCGGGGATAAGATAGACATTACTGGCGACGGACAGGTGAGCTGGTAACTCATGGAAAGGCTTGAAAGAGCAGATAATAACAAGAAGAATAGAGTGTTAGGATACGCATCCTGACACTTTTTATATGCGCCAAGCAAAGAGTACAAGGAGTGAATTAAGTATTTATATAAGTGCATTACGAGTTGTTGACAAATGAATTTAGCAAAATATAATTGTATATGCAAGGGGAGTCTAAAAAAGGAAATTAGACTAGAGACTTAGTAAGAAAGCAATCTGCCTAACGATAAATGCGCGTGGCGGAATATTTGCTGAAGCCTTTATAAAGGCTGTAACAGGAGGTAGTAGATATGGGCTTTTACGATTATACAGTTCCAGCTGCAGATGGCAGACAGATATCCATGAGGGATTACGAGGGAAAGGTTGTCCTAGTTGTTAACACAGCGACAGGATGTGGATTTACACCGCAGTATGAGCCGATTGTGGAAATGTATGAGAAATATCACGAACAAGGATTTGAGGTTCTCGACATTCCGTGCAATCAGTTTGCAGGTCAGACTCCTGGTACAGATGAAGAGATTCAAGAGTTTTGCACACTTCAGTACAAAACACAGTTTCCTCAGATGAAGAAATCTGATGTTAACGGCGAAAACCAGCTCGAACTCTATAAGTTCCTCAAAGAGGAGAAAGGGTTTGAGGGCTTTGGCAAAGGACTCAAGGCGACAGGACTCTCTGTCGTAGTTAAGAAAATGGACAAGGATTATAAGAATAATCCTGATATCAAGTGGAACTTTACCAAGTTCGTAGTAGATAGAGGTGGTAATGTTGTTGCTAGATTTGAACCAACTGCGAAGATGGATGAAGTGGAGAAGTGCATATCTTCTCTAATCTAAAATTGTTGTTCCAAGCCTACGGGCTGTAACATCCTTAATAATAAATATA
>NZ_CALHTQ010000218.1 GCF_938039775.1 uncultured Mogibacterium sp.
GAATTGGGTTTAAGAAAACTGCATATGTTCCAGATGCAGAGCAGTGGATGCAAAGCCACTATGATTGGGTTAGTGTAGATGAAGCTAAGTCTGGAGATGTAATTATATTTTGTTGGACTGGAGAAGGTAATAATAGTGGGAAAGGAGACAGGGATCATATAGGGTTTCTGATTTCTAAGAATAAAGACGGTTCTTTTACTACACTTGAAGGAAATACAAGTGGTAATAAGGTAGGGTCTGTTCCAAACTGTATACCACCATGTTTAACATTAGGACAAGATATATTAAGAATATTAGGAATATTTTCCGCCCTAGATATTAAGAGATATGCATAATCCACCTCACTCATAGTAAAAATGTACTTGATATAACTGCAGTATATGCTAATAATTATGATATCAACGTTTATAGATGTGGATGGGGGTATCTTAGAGGTAAATTTTAGGACTTAGTTATAGATTTTTACTAAAATTATAACCACCAGATGTTAAATGTACCCGCCTTACTGTACAATCAATAAGGCGGGTACATTTTGATGGCATTGCTTTAGCAATGAACTTTCGGGGCACCTCGTTTTTACGTTGCGAATCTGCTGCTACAGTACCCCATTAAAGATATAACTTCTATTTTGCAGAACAGAATTAATAGTATAAGATATGTTCATTAATAAAGCGTGTTGCATGTTCATGAAAATAGTGATATTGTATATATCGAACAAAGTAAGTTATTAGCAAATTAATTCATGATAAGTAGTGGGACGCGATATGAATACTAAACTATCTACTATTGAACTAGATGTTCTAAAGACCTTGAATAGTCAGGAGGGTGTGACTCAGAGAGAAATATCCGAGATGAACGGCGCGTCGCTCGGCAGTGTGAACGGTGCGATTGTTAAGCTCAGAGAGCTCGGGTATATAAGCAATGAGAATGCACTTACAGACGAAGCGAAGAAACTGATTAAGGGGACTAAGCCGCAAAATGCGGTTATATTAGCGGCTGGATTTGGCATGAGAATGGTTCCGATTAATACCGTCTATCCGAAAGCCATGCTAAAGGTTCATGGGGAAGTTTTGATAGAACGTTTAATAAGGCAACTGCATGAGGCTGGAATCACCAACATTGATGTCGCGGTTGGATTCATGAAAGAGAGCTTCGAATATCTCATAGACGAGTATGGTGTAAACCTGATTACTAACAGAGATTACGCAAGCAAGGAAAACCTCCACTCGCTTAAACTTGCAAGTGCTCAGCTTGGTAATACATATGTGATTCCATCAGATATTTGGTTTAGAGAGAACCCATTTGCAGAGTGCGAACCATACTCATGGTATATGGTAGCTGAGAGTAGGAATGCGCATAGCAGAGTTAAGCTGAACAGAAATAAAGAGCTCATAGACATCGGGAATTCTACGAATAAGAAGCTCAAGATGATGGGGGTTGCATATATAAGCAATAGAGATGCAGATGAGGTGAGAATAAGGATTGCGAAATTTAGCGATCAAGATGATTGCTACTGGGAAGATGCGCTATACACAGAATCGAGACCTCGCAAGATGATGTTGCTTGCCAAGAAAGTACCTGAAAATTTCGCTGTGGGAATCAATACTTATGATCAGCTATGCACTTTCGACTCTGGTTCAGAGAGCCTGCAGTCTGACGCAATAGATATACTAGCTAAAGTATTCGACGTCGATACGAGCGAAATTACGAACATAGAGGTGCTTAAGAAAGGGATGACAAATAGATCGTTCCTGTTCAGGTGTAAGGGCGAAAAGTATATCATGAGAATCCCTGGAGAAGGTACTGAACGGCTGATCAATAGGGAACACGAATATCAGGTATATGAAGCTATAAAAGATAAGGGGATTAGCGATGACATCATCTACTTCGATGTAAAAAATGGGTATAAAGTGACGAAATTTCTGGAGAATACGCGAAACTGTGACCCAAAAGATTGGGAAGAAGTCGCAAAATGCATGAAAGTTCTAAGGAAGTTTCATAGTTTGGACTTAAAAGTTGAACACGACTTCGATATAGTTTATGAAATCGAATTATATGAAAAGCTTTGGGGTGAAAATAAATCGATCTATAGAGATTATGCGAAGACAAAACAGAAGATCTATAAGCTCAAGCAATTTATCGATTCATTAAATCCGCATAGGTGCCTAGCGCATATCGATGCTGTTCCAGACAACTTCTTGTTCTGTAACGATGGAGGCGGAGAGGGCTACATTCGAATTATCGACTGGGAATATGCTGGAATGCAGGATCCTCACGTAGATTTGGCGATGTTTTCTTTATACAGCATGTATTCGAAGGATGAAATTGACAAGTTAAATAATATCTACTTCGAAGGGGTATGTAATGACGAGAATAGAGCGAAGATATATGCATATATCTCAATTTGTGGGCTACTATGGTCAAATTGGTGTGAGTATAAGAGACAGCTTGGAGTAGAATTTGGGGAATATTCCCTAAAACAATACAGATATGCCAAGGAATACTACAAATACGCATCAGAATTGATAGAAACTCTGTAAATTTTACAGTACAAAGAAAGGGAAATTCCGATATGAATGATAAAAAAAGCGTTTCAGCTACACGCAAGCAAATTGATTGGGTGATAACACTA
>NZ_CALHTQ010000219.1 GCF_938039775.1 uncultured Mogibacterium sp.
TGTTATTCCACCCTGTGGGTTAGTTGCAGATGGCTTATTGTGCTTAGTAACTATGTTTATACCTTCAACAAGAACCTTATCGTTCTTTGCATCAACGTTTAGAACTAGTCCCTTTTTGCCCTTGTCCTTACCTGCTATAACTACAACAGTGTCGCCTTTCTTTACACGCATCATTGATCTATTGCACCTCCTCTAATTATAGTACTTCTGGAGCTAGAGATACTATCTTCATGAAGTCGTTGTCTCTTAACTCTCTCGCAACAGGTCCAAATATACGAGTACCTACTGGTGTCTTATCGTCCTTTATAATAACTGCAGCATTTTCATCAAATGAAATATAGCTACCATCGTTACGTCTCATTCCCTGCTTGCTTCTAACTACAACAGCTTTTACTACTTTACCTTTTTTTACAACTCCGCCTGGTGTTGCACTTTTTACTGTTGCAACTATTACGTCACCTACATTGGCGTACTTTCTCTTACTTCCGCCAAGAACACGTATGCATAAAAGTTCTCTAGCACCTGAATTATCAGCTACTTTTAAACGTGTTTCCTGCTGTATCATCGCAATTCCTCCTTCTATGTAAACTATTTTACCTTTTCTATTATCTCGACTACTCTGAATCTCTTGTCCTTAGATAAAGGTCTAGTTTCCATTATTCTAACTCTATCTCCTATGTTACACATATTCATTTCATCATGAGCCTTGTATTTCTTAGTTCTCTTAACACGCTTGTTATAAAGTGGATGTTTTACGAAATCTTCGCAAGCAACTACAACAGTCTTTTCCATCTTATCACTAACAACACGGCCAATTCTAACTTTTCTTCTGTTTCTTTCCATGTCTATCAAAAGCCTCCTTCTTCCAATATTAAGCTCTAGCTTCGTTTAACTTTCTTTCTGCAAGAACAGTCTTTACTTTTGCTATGTCCCTCTTTACAGTCTTAATTCTAGCTGTATTCTGTAACTGACCAGTAGCTAATTGGAATCTTAAGCTAAATAATTCACTTTTGAATTCATCTAACTTTGCTAATAGTTCTTCAGTTGATAGATTTCTTAATTCTTTAGCTTTCATCCTATTCACCTACCTTCTCTAAATCTTCTTTCTTTACAAATTTGCACTTGATTGGCAACTTGTGAGACGCAAGTCTCATAGCCTCTCTAGCCTTTTCTTCTGAAACACCAGCTAGCTCGAACATTACTCTACCTGGCTTAACTATTGCTACCCAATATTCTGGAGAACCCTTACCAGCACCCATACGAGTTTCTGCAGGCTTTCTTGTTATTGGCTTGTGTGGGAAGATTTTAATCCAAACCTGTCCACCTCTTTTTATATATCTTGTCATAGCTATTCTGGCTGCTTCTATCTGGTTAGATGTGATCCATGATGGTTCTAGTGCAACTAGACCAAACTCACCATAAGTAACCTTGTTACCCTTATGTGCCCTACCAGCCAAGCTTCCTCTATGTACTCTACGACGCTTTACTCTCTTTGGCATTAACATGAGTTGTGTTTCCTCCTTCCGAACTAATTAGTCCTGCTTTGCTTCTTTTTTAGAAGCTCTAGGACCTCTATTGTTGCTTCTTCTATCGTTATTTCTACCTCTTCTATCGTTGCCCTTACCGTTTCTTCTGTTGTCTCTGCCGTTTCTTCTGTCAGCCTTCTTTTCTTCTCTTTCGATTGAAACGTTTCTGCCTGGAAGAATTTCTCCGTTACAGATCCAAACCTTGATACCGATCTTACCGTAAGTAGTATCAGCTTCAGCGAAACCGTAGTCTATATCAGATCTTAGTGTCTGTAGTGGCACGTTACCTTCACTGTATCCTTCAGTTCTAGCCATTTCTGCTCCACCAAGTCTACCAGAAGCACTTACCTTGATTCCCTTTGCTCCTGACTTCATAGTTCTCTGTACAGACTGCTTCATAGCTCTTCTAAATGCAATTCTTCTTTCGATTGCCTGTGCTATATTTTCAGCAACTAGCTGAGCATCTCTGTCTATGTTTCTTACTTCGATTATGTTAAGTATAACTGTCTTACCAGTCATAGTTTCCAATCTCTTCTTTAGAGCTTCTATACCAGCTCCTCCCTTACCTATTACAACACCTGGCTTTGCAACATGTAAGTCCATCTTTATTTTATTAGCAGATCTTTCTATTTCTATCTTAGCTAAACCAGCTGAGTATAACTCTTTCTTCAAGCTAGTTCTCAACACGTGGTCTTCCTTTAAGAACTCACCGAATTCTCTTCTATCATTAGCGAACCATCTTGAGTCCCAATCTTTAATTACACCAACTCTTAAGCCGTGTGGATTTACCTTCTGACCCATTTGTGTCCCTCCTTCTTATTAATTTTCTCTTTCCTTGACAACTACCTCTATGTGAGATGTTCTCTTTCTGATTGCAGTTGCTCTACCCTGTGCTCTAGGCATGAATCTCTTCATTGTAGGTCCCTGGTTAGCAACTATAGATGCTATGTATAACTTATCTGTATCCATTTCGTGGTTATTTTCAGCGTTTGCAGCAGCAGACTTTACAACCTTTGCCACTACTTCTGCAGCATATCTTGGTGTAAACTTTAATATTGCTAATGCTTCATTTACGTCTTTTCCTCTAACTAAGTCGCATATCTGACCAGCTTTTCTAGCTGATACACGAACATATTTAGCTGTAGCTTTTGCTTCCATTAATGATCCTCCTTTCACCTTCAATTAGTTATTTTCTCTTTGAAGATTTTTCATCGTCCTTGTGACCTCTAAAAGTTCTTGTAGGAACGAATTCTCCTAATTTATGTCCAACCATATCTTCTGTGATATATACTGGTATGTGTCTTCTTCCGTCATGAACTGCTATAGTGTGTTCAACGAACTGTGGGAATATTGTAGAAGTTCTTGACCAAGTCTTTATTACTTCCTTGTTTCCGCTAGCGTTCATAGCTTCAACCTTTTTTAATAATCCTGCATGGACAAAAGGTCCTTTCTTTGTTGATCTTGACATTAATAATCCTCCTTCCTGAGTAAATTAAATCTATTACTTAGTTCTTCTAGATACTATTAGCTTGTTAGAAGCCTTATTTTTCTTTCTAGTCTTGTATCCTAGAGCTGGTTTACCCCATGGAGTTACTGGTGATGGTCTACCGATTGGAGCTCTACCTTCACC
>NZ_CALHTQ010000220.1 GCF_938039775.1 uncultured Mogibacterium sp.
ATTAACATTCTTATTGCCAAGACACTCCCTATCGCTATAGTGCCTTCGCTTCACCATGTACTACGCAACGCTGACACCAATGGTGATGATAGACTCTTTTCCAGAGCTATGCGAAATTACTTTTATCTTTACCAAAGTATATCCGTTTTCCGTCATATCTGGGTGATCGAGCACCTCCAGTGTTACGCTTCCGTCATTAGGGAAGTTTGAGATTAAAGCCTTGTATTCATCAAGAGTTGGCTCGGCATCTCCGACTTTCTTGTTGATAATCTTGGATGACAGCACTGGTGTGAACTCATCCTCCACTTCTGTTCCCTCTTCAGGGTTCACATCTTCGTGGTTATCGCCTGTACCTGGATTTTCATTGACCACATCCTCGACGAATGTGATATAGACTGCGAAATTAGCATTTTTGTTAGATTCATAATCCTTATTAACAGAATTGAAACTAAATTTATAACCATACTCATCTATAGGGAATCTGCATTCATATTCATAATGCTTGCCGCTCATAGATGTAGTTCTAGCCTTTGCTTTCTTGCCGAAATATTCCTTCTTGAGTTTAACAGTCTGTCTTGGCGATATGTTGTTGCTATTGTCCTCAGACTTAGCAGGATCAGTCACCTCTTCCCAAGTATTGCCATTATCGAAGCTGTATTCCATCTTGGTGATGTAATCTGTGCTGTACGACTCGAAGAATATCGCAAATTCAGTACGTCTCTTAGAGCCCTTGTGTGTGATTTTAGCAATTAGCGCCTGACTCTTAGCCTCGTCTGAGAGATTCATTTTGTCGTATAGCTTCTCGCCAGTATCTCTATTGGTAACTTCTATTCCGTACTTATCGAATTCAGCATAAGGAACAACTATCTTAGTTCCATCTTCCTTGGTCAGCTCAACCTTAACACCCGATAAATCAAGTGGCTTCGCAATGTCCGACTTAAGAACTCTCTGTCCTGTATAGCCGTTTATTGCCGTAGGTTCGAGTACATTGATTTCAGTGATATCGTTTCCTGTCTTCTTATCATTTTCAGAAAGCTCTAAAGCGTTATCTACAGATAGACCGACTCCACCTGTAGTGAGCGTAGCCCCTGAAATCGCATCCATCATCTTCCCACACTTATGGTTCTTGCTAAGGTACTCTCTGATTACCGGCGAAACCATCTCGGCTCTTCTCGCATCAGAAATCCTGCTCGCATACTCTTTGCCTAGCAGATTCTCAGCCTCCTTAGCATGGTCCTTTGCATGCGCAATCTGGTCGATATACTTTCTGTACACCTTGAGAATAGCGACATTTCTCTTACCATCCTCACCACATAGGTATGGTATTGCTCTCGCAGAGATTGCCATATAATCTAGTCCAGAGTATCCCTGACCTTCGACAAATACTACATTTTCGATGATATTATTCTTGATTGTTACTATAGTCTTAACGCCGCCTCTAGCTTCGTCAAATCCATCTCCGAGTCCAACGTATTTTCCATCCTTGAGATCTGATTTCCTCATGAAATCGCTTATCTCTTTTTCTATCTGTGCATGTCTATCTAGCACAGGTGGGACAGGTTCACCAGGAGTTGTTCCTGGGTTTACACTTGGATTCGTTCCTGGATTAGCACCAGGTGTTGTTCCAGGATTTATCCCAGGTGTTGTTCCAGGCCTCTCGCTAGGCTTAACATCTGGTTTAGTACCTGGCTGCAATGGGCTTACAGACGGCTTCGATGGACTTACCGAAAGAGTGCTTCCCACTGGTTTAGTCCCGTTAGAAACTGATCCCTGATTTTGTCTTCTCTTCTGAGAAATAACTGCTCTAGATCTCTGATTATCACCAGAGTTTCTTCTTAACGCGTTACTGCTGCTTTCCCTGTTACTATTGGTCTCATAGTCCCCTGCAGTACCCTTATCTGCACTCTCCTGTGGCTCATTTTTTTCACTAGCAATATCAGTGTGCTCCTTCTTGTGTGAAACAGCAGATTTATCCGCCTTTTCACCTTTCCCCGAGAACACACCAAAAGCTATTCCCCCTGCCACTGCTAGGATGAGCGCACCGATCAATATCGGTTTTAAGATCGCGTTCTTGCTCATTAATTCCTCCTATAATGATAGCGAGTAGTATTAATTAAAAGTTAGTCATGACTAACTTTAGTATAGCACAGAAATCACTGCATTTTTTATCAAACTTTTAAATTACATGTATTTTATATGTTTATGTACTAAAAAAATACAAAGGAAAGGTGTTGGTATGTGCATCTACACATGTGCCAAAAGCAGCTTGGTTAAGTGTCTAAAGAAATAGAGGATATGCAACCGCACATCCTCTACTACCGAAAGAAAGAACTTAAATGTAATGCTTATGAATATGGTATAAATATGTTTATTGATTATATGGATATATAGTTTCTTGATTATTTATCCTTACCTTCCTTACGCTTTTCTTCTCTCTTATGCTCTATGTGCAGAACCAGCCCTGTTAGAGCAAATAGGGCGATAACGTTAGGGATTACCATCA
>NZ_CALHTQ010000221.1 GCF_938039775.1 uncultured Mogibacterium sp.
CCACATGTTGTATCATTAAGTTATTCTATAAGAGTTACATAAAAGAGGAGATAATGATAATGGAACTAAAGGAGATGCGTAAGCTCCTCGGCTTATCGCAAGCGGCATTTGGAGAGAAATATAACATCCCAGTAAGAACTATTGAGCAATGGGAGAGTGGGCGCAGGCAAGCTCCCGTATACGTTCTTGAACTACTAGAGCGAGCTGTGATTGAAGATTCCAAAGCTTAAGTGAATTAATAGATATCCACACTTCATAGGCAGTCTGGCCTAATGATTTCATGTGGGTTATTAATCCTTTAAACAATAACAACAGGAATAACTTATGGACAAAAAACGAAACAATCGCATAGCAACTATAATCTCTATTGGATTACTAGTCACAATATGGCTGATTTCAGGACTGACAAGATATTTTAGTTCAGGGGACGTCGACACAGGCGTTGGATATTCTACCCTTGAATACCGTGTTAGTGTAGATGTTAGGAAAGATTATTCATACGTAGTCGTAGAGAAGATTAAGGTGAATTTCACCGACCCAAAGCACGGTATAGTTAGAAACATTCCTTTCGGCAAGGGTTACAAGATCAAAGATGTATCCGTAGATGGTGATAAATACAAGATTAAGAATCTGTATAAAGCTAACCAAATGCAGATTAAAATCGGTGATAAAAAGAAGACGGTTACTGGCGTTAAAGATTACACCATCATCTATACCCTTGCTAATTACGAGCGCAAGAATAATCCGAACGACATATATGTGGATGTGCTTCCGTCGGAATGGGCAACAGATATCAAGTCGGCAACAGTTTCTGTGTGCTTGCCGCAGCATTTTCCGTACAGCGGCATGAAAGGGTATAGTGGCCCGCACAAGAGCACGTATAATATGTACGGTACATGGACCTACGACAAGAAGCAAAATATAATCGAATATAGCGTTCAGAACTTGCCTGCAAATAATGGTGCGACATTGCTCGTAGATACTCCAAAAGGTTACTGGTACAAAGCGCCTAGCAAGTACTGGGTGAACTATGCGACCGTAATAGTAGCAATTCTCGGCGTCATTATACTTATCGTGCTTAGGGTTTTGAACGAAAAAGACCACCCGATTGTTGCACCCGTTACTTTTAAGCCACCCAAAGGTGTTCCGCCTGGAGAAATCGGATATCTAGTCGACGAAGCTGTAAATAAGAGGGATATCACATCGATGTTCTTTTATTTGGCATCGAAAGGGTATATCTCGATTGAGGAATACAAGAAGGGAAAATATCAATTCGAGAGCCTTCGGATTCCCGACGTATATGACGAACCGCCGATTACCGTTACTTTTTACAAAACTATATTTGGAAGCACGAAGAAGGGTACGCTTGGCAAGATAGTGAGCCTAGAGGAAGCGAGCAAACGCATAGGCAAAGAATGTGAACTGATTAGAAAGGTAATTGTTGAACAGTACACGGACAACAAATCGATATTCTCTAAGAAATCGCAGAAAAATGAGAAGATTGCAGCTATCATCAGCTGCATTATAGGAGGTACGCTAATCGCACTTTCTATGTATAGAGAGTTTTACATATCCGGCTGGCGAATTTTGATATTCGTATATGGTGGCTCGGTGATTCTTGATGCGTTTTGGAGATTGCCTGTTAAGAGGATGTGTAGAGAGTATAATTTTCATAGGACGAGAAGCGGTATAAGGAGCGTTACATCTTTTGCGTTCTGGGGAATTATCTATCTGGCGATATCATCGCTTATGTTATTATTTTTGTACAAGACTGCAGGTGGTGAGATGACGATTTATGCTCTAGCTGCAATAGCTGTATATGCATTGGCTGTACCGTTAATTCTGCTGGGATTCCTCAAGAGAACTAAGGACAGTGCCAAGCTTTATGGTGAGATTATCGGCTTCAAAGAATTTATCGCCACAGCAGAGGTTGATAGGATAAATGCCCTTGCTGAGGAAGATCCAGCGTATTTCTACGACGTGCTTCCGTATGCCTATGTATTTGGGCTTACCGACACTTGGGCGAAGAAGTTTGAGCCTAAGAATATAGCTGACCATATTGGATATAGTGCGTTAGGCGGAGACATGTACGACCTTATAAATATGGATATTATGATTCATCATGTTCAATCTAGTGCGTTTTCTAGAGTATCATCTGCACTGTACGCAGATGTCAGCGGTGGCCTAAGTTCTGGTGGCGTCTGATCGGTAGGCGGTGGCTCCGGTGGTGGCGGAGGCGGCGGCTGGTAAACCTCGACTTCCAATATATACGCACTACACCTAAATCGATTATTCCTAAGTTCCTAAGTTACAGAATGACGATTCGAAACGGCTTGAACTAATAACACTAATATACTAAAGGAGCAGCAATGCAGCAGTACTTCATATACGGCAGCCCAAGTGCTGAAACTATTGAGATAACAGATAAGGACACCATCAAGCACATGTTTCAGGTTATGAGACTTAGTGCGGGAGATGAGGTTGTTCTCGTATTTCCAGATGGTATAAAGAGACGTGCGGAAGTTGTAGATGCCGAGAGCAGAACTATGCGCATCATCGAGATGCTAGAAGATAATGTTGAGCTACCAGTTAATGTGACTGTAGCTTGTGGATTTCCTAAGGGCGATAAGTTTGCGACTATCGCTCAGAAGTCAACCGAACTAGGGGCAACAGAAATTTGCGGATTTCCAGCGGATAGATCAATAGTGAAATGGGACGATAAGAAGTTAGCTAAGTTGGCAGAAAAGCTTGAGAAGGTAGTTCAGGGCGCTGCCGAGCAGAGTAAGCGCAATATCGTTCCGAGCATAAATCTTGTCGCTGATAAGAAGAGTTTTATAAAGAGCTTCAACGAGTATGACAAGGTCTTCGTTGCATACGAGGAAGCGGCGAAGGATGGGGAAAAATCTGTTCTCGCCAATGCTCTTTCAGAAGTATCAGCTGGAGATAAGCTACTTTTTATCTTCGGACCAGAAGGCGGAATCACAGATAAGGAAATCGACGATTTTACTCAGGCTGGGGCTGTCTGTACAGGGCTTGGACCACGTATTATGCGAGCTGAAACGGCACCTATGTATGCCCTTTCTGCAGTGAGTTATGCGCTAGAACTCAGTAAATAGAATCACTGTAGATACGGCCTGTAGATCGGTTATTATGTATTAAAATGTTTTTTTGAAAAAAATTTTAATAGACACCTAGACAATCTTTCAGAGTGTGCTAAAATGCTTAAGGTTTAGATATAGTGACTCGTAGAAAGAGGTATAGAGATGAAGAAGCGAATGTTTCGCGACTCGTATCTTGAATATAGTAACGTAGATTAAGACTTCGACATTGGATTTTTTATTCCAGTGATCGGAGTCTTTTTTTTAAAATTTCTGGAGAATATGAAAGCAGGAAAGGTGAGTAAAATGGCAAAAAGAAGTGACATCAAGAAGATTCTAGTTATCGGTTCAGGACCAATCGTAATCGGTCAGGCGGCAGAGTTTGACTATGCTGGAACACAGGCATGTATCGCCCTTAGGGAAGAGGGATATGAAGTAGTGCTTTGTAACTCCAATCCTGCGACTATCATGACTGATACCTCAATGGCAGATAAGGTGTACATGGAGCCACTTACACTCGAGTACCTAGCGAGAATCATCAGATATGAGAGACCTGATGCGATTCTTCCAGGTATCGGCGGACAGACTGGACTTAACCTAGCAATGCAGCTTGAGAAGAAGGGAGTACTCAAGGAGTGCCGTGCTGAACTACTTGGAACTAAGAGCTATAGCATCGAGCGTGCAGAGGATAGAGAGCTTTTTAAGGAGCTTTGCGAAGAACTCGGTGAGCCAGTAATTCAGTCTGACATTGCAAATAGCGAGGAGCACGGACTCGAGATTGCAAAAGAAATCGGCTTCCCGGTAGTTCTCCGTCCAGCATTTACCCTAGGCGGTACAGGTGGGGGATTTGCATACGATGAAGAGGAATTTAAGGAGCTCATCAAACGTGCTCTTTCCATCTCGCCAACACATCAGGTTCTGATTGAGAAGAGTATCAAAGGCTTCAAGGAAATCGAGTATGAGGTAATGAGAGATGGTGATGACACAGCGATTGCCATCTGCAACATGGAGAACCTTGATCCAGTTGGAGTCCACACAGGTGACTCCATAGTAATCTGCCCAACTCAGACAGTAAGCGATGAAGACTGCGCAATGCTCAAAGCAAGTGCGCTCAAAATCATCCGTGCGCTTGAAATTGAAGGTGGATGCAACGTGCAGTTTGCGCTAAATCCAAACTCGTCCGAATACTATCTAATCGAAGTAAATCCAAGAGTTTCGCGTTCATCCGCACTCGCGTCGAAGGCGAGTGGCTATCCAATCGCTAGAATTACAGCGAAGATTGCAGTCGGCATGACTCTAGATGAGATTGAGATAATTGACCAGCCTGCATCAGTAGAGCCAGTTGTTGATTATATTGTGAGCAAGGTGCCAAGATTCCCGTTTGATAAGTTCGCAGATGCAGATAATAAGCTCGGTACACAGATGAAGGCTACTGGCGAAGTTATGAGCATCGGTATGAATCTCGAAGAGAGCATGCTTAAGGCGGTTCGCTCGTTAGAGATAGGTGTATCCCACATCTATATGGATAAGTTCGACACTTGGGATATTGACGAGATGAAGTCATATATCGTTGAAGGTCGCGACGACAGGATGTTTGCCATAGCGGAGCTACTGCGTAGAGGTGTGAGCAAGGAAGAAATATGCAAGCTAACAGATATAGCAGATTATTTCATAGAGATGTTTGAGAATATCGTCGCTATCGAAAATGAGTTAAGGGCGAACAAAAACGATGTCGCTAGACTCAGAATTGCTAAGCAGCATGGATTCTCAGACGCTGAGATTGCAAGACTTTGGGAAGTAACTGAGCAGCAGGTGTGGAAGCTGCGTGAGGCAGTAGAGTTATTCCCTGCATACAACATGATTGACTCGTGCACGGCATCAAAGGATGCGTATGTGCCATACTTCTACTCGACATTTGAAGGAAGTGAGACCACGAATACTGTGGATTCAGGCAAGAAGAAAGTCGTAGTACTCGGGTCAGGTCCAATCAGAATCGGACAGGGTGTAGAGTTCGACTACTCGACAGTACAAGCTGTAAAAACTCTGCGTGATCAGGGCTGCGAAGCAATCATTATCAACAACAATCCAGAGACAGTATCGACAGACTACACGACAGCAGACAAGCTATACTTCGAGCCACTTTGCATCGAAGACGTTATGAATATACTTAGGCTCGAGAAGCCAGACGGTGTAATAGTTTCGCTCGGAGGGCAGACAGCGGTTAACCTGGCAAATGCTCTCGATGAGAGAGGTGTAAATATCATTGGAACAGACTGCGCTGCAATCAACACTGCCGAGGATAGAGACGAGTTCGATAAGTTGCTTCAGAAACTAGGAATCGACAAGCCTGAAGGAAGGGCTGTTACAGATATAGACGAGGGCTGTGCGGTTGCTAGAGAAATCGGCTATCCGGTACTCGTCAGACCAAGTTTCGTTCTCGGAGGTAGAGCGATGAGAATTGTCGGAGATGAGGAACAGCTCAGACAGTACCTGAGAACAGCTGTTGAAATCGACGAAGACAAGCCAGTTCTCGTCGACCACTATATCCGTGGTAAGGAGATAGAGGTTGATGCAATTTGCGATGGCACAGACGTATTTATCCCAGGCATCATGGAGCTCGTTGAGCGTACAGGCGTTCACTCTGGGGACTCGATTAGTATTTATCCACCATGCTCCATCTCTGAGAAGGTAAAGGAGACAATCAGGGAGTATACTGAGAAGCTTGGGCTAGGAATAGGCATTCGCGGTCTATTCAATATCCAGTTTATCGTCGATGCTTCTGAAAATGTATATATAATCGAGGTAAATCCAAGATCCTCGAGAACCGTGCCGTTCCTATCCAAAGCTACTGGATACAATCTCGCAGACATCGCATCCAAGGTAATGCTCGGCATCAGCCTAGAGGAGCAGGGATTCAAGGGATTAAATCCGCTCGAGAAGAAGAGATGGTACGTAAAGGTGCCGGCATTCTCATTTGCAAAGCTATCAGGAATGGATATAAGACTATCGCCTGAGATGAAATCTACTGGCGAAGCCATCGGGTATGACGACGATATGATGCGTGCTTTTTACAAGGCTATGCAGGCAGCAGGTATGAGAATGCAGAATTACGGAACGGTATTTGCATCGATTAATGACGAATCTAAGGAGGATGCACTGCCACTAATCAGAGGATTCTACGACCTAGGATTCAACATTGAGGCGACAGAGGGTACGGCGCAGTTCCTTAAGAATAATGGCGTAAAGACCAGAAGTTTCAAGCATACTGATAACAGTCTAGAAGCGGTAATGGATGAATTTAGACAGGGCTTCGTTACTTACGTTATTAACATCGGAGATATTAGGTCCGTAGATGCGAATTCCATGGGTAGCCGCATTAGGAGGTGTGCAGCTGAGAACAACGTAACGACACTCACCTCACTAGATACTGTGAGAGTTCTTCTAAATGCTCTAGGTGACATAACATTTAAGGTGTCCACAATCGACGCATAGTGGTATAATTAAGTATTATCACGTTTAGGGAGGAAACTATGAACATTAGAGAGTGTGTGAATATGAGGCACTCTGTGCGTGCCTACGAAGATAGACCGATTGATACTAAAGCCGCAGAGGACCTAAAGGTCATGATTCAGCAGTGCAACC
>NZ_CALHTQ010000222.1 GCF_938039775.1 uncultured Mogibacterium sp.
TAGAGATCTTAAGCTTCCTGCTAATGCTCACTACATTGCCAAGATCAGAAGATAATTATTCTAAGCATAATTATGGATAGATAATATAAGACCTAGGATTTGGAATCATATTTTTCCAGCTCCTAGGTCTTTCGTTTTGAGTTTTATTCAATTATAGCAACTTATATATATTTGCCATCGAGCACAGCTTCTATCAGCTCATCATTCTCGTTATATACGAGCTTAAGCGAAAAGAAATCATCTCGCTCATTAAGGAGCCTTAAAAATATCTTATCGCCCTCCCAAAGCTCGAGTTCTAGCAGCTTGTCCTTTGGCACCCACTCGAGCACGCCTTCATCGCACGGTGCTGGCTCTCCTTCAAATTCAGTTGCCGTAAAGAGATGCATGTACTCGATCATCTCCTTTTCACCGCTTCCGTAGATAAAGGTAACTATGCCTCGAAACTTGTAGTCTGTAAGCGTGTACCCCGTCTCTTCACGTACTTCACGTAGCAAACAATCATCGGGACTCTCTCGATCCTCAAAATGCCCCCCGACACCAATCCATTTATTATGATTGATATCATTTGCCTTGATTATTCGATGCATCATCAGATTGTCCTTTTCGATATAGCACAGTGTGCTAAGTCTAGCCTTGCCCATTACGATGCCTCCACTTCATCAAATTGCGAGTTATATAAGTCTGCATACGCCCCACCCTCCGCGACAAGCTCGTCATGCGTTCCTTGCTCTATTATATCACCGTGGTTCATCACGAGTATAAGGTCTGCATTTCTGATAGTTGATAGCCTATGAGCTATAACAAATGTCGTGCGTCCCTTCATCAGATTGTCCATAGCTTCCTGAATTCTGACTTCAGTTCTCGTGTCTACCGAAGATGTAGCTTCATCGAGAATCAATAGCTTTCTGTCCGCAAGAATAGCTCTTGCAATTGTAAGCAGCTGCTTCTGGCCTTCTGATATGTTGGTCGCATCTTCGTTTAAAACCATGTTGTATCCACCTGGAAGCGTCTTGATGAATCGATCCGCCCTTGCCGCCTTAGCAGCTGCTACAACCTCTTCATCCGTCGCATACTGATTTCCGTATCTGATATTTTCCATTATCGTATCGGAATATAACCACGTATCTTGTAGCACCATAGCAATATTATCCCTTAGACCGTGGCGACTCATCTTTCGGATATCGACCCCATCAATTTTAATAGCACCTGCATTTACATCGTAGAAACGCATCAGAAGCTTGACGATAGTCGTTTTTCCCGCACCTGTTGGTCCTACG
>NZ_CALHTQ010000223.1 GCF_938039775.1 uncultured Mogibacterium sp.
CATCGGCTCATCAGTCGTGTAGACTCTCTTGATTCTCTTGTAAGGTGGAAGCTTATCATTAATCTTCTCAACATCAGCCTTGACTAGAGCATTAATCTCATCAGGCGTCTTTCCTTCAAACTCTTCAGGATTGTACACAAGCTTGAGTGTAACTACGAGGTCACGCTCATCTTCGGGATTCGGAATACCTACGATAATCGCTTCTTCCTTGTACGATAGGACATTTAGCTCCTGCTCGATTTCTTCAGGGAAAACATTTTTACCATTCATCAGTACGATTACGTTCTTCTTACGACCAGTGATAAAGTAGTATCCATCCTTATCTCTGTATCCGAGGTCTCCCGTGTGGAACCAACCATCATAAATGCACTCGTTCGTAGCTTCTTCATTCTCGTAGTAACCGAGCATGATGTTCTCGCCGCGAGCGATAATCTCTCCGATACCGTTCTCATCTGGCTCGTATATATCCATGCCTACACCCTCGATTGGAATTCCAACGGAACCAGGTCTGCGGTATCCAGGTCTCTCCGCCGAAAGCACAGGAGAAGTCTCAGTAAGTCCGTATCCCTGTAGGCATATAACTCCGAAATCATTCCAGCCCTTGATACACTCAGGGTCAGCCGCAGCAGCACCCAGGATTACCATTCTTAGATTTCCACCGAATGCCTCGAGAACTCCCTTAAATACAGTTCTTCTGATATCGATGTGAGCCTTGTTCAGCGCTCTTACAACCTTACCCATGGTCTTAAGCCTACCAGCAAGCCCCTCCTTCTCAGCCTTCTTGAGGATACGGCTGTACATAGTCTCAATTAGTAATGGAACTCCTACGAATATGGATACACCATAATCCTTGAAATTCTGCTGAATGTGCTTGAGACCATCGCAGTATACTGTCGAAGCACCTGCTGCAAACATGATAATCTGGCATGTTAGTCCAAATGTGTGGTGATACGGCAGAAGCGAGATGTTAACATCAGTATCATAGATTGGCTCAGATGCGATAGTATTAACGACATTTGAAACGACATTGCGGTGTGAGAGCATTACAATCTTGGACTGTGAAGTTGTTCCTGATGTGAAAATCATGAAGGACATATCATCAGGATTGATTATCACATCACTGTACTTATCGGAGCCGTCCTCGATTAGCTCCCTGCCCTCTACTGTAAGGTCATAGATATCTGTCTGATCAGCAGCCTTGAATAAAGGGAATGCAGCCTTGATGCGAGTCTTACCTGTAGCAATCGCTTTAGCAACGGACTCTGCTTCATTCTCATCGTAGAAGATAACCTCTGCTTCACTACGTATGAGCGAAGTCTCGAACTCTTCATACTTTAGCTCTTTATCAAGAGGAACCGTAATGTTGCCAGTAACGAGTGTAGTAATATTTGCAAGATACCAGTTATAGCTGTTCTTGCCGATTATTACGATTCTCGTATTCGAGAAACCCCTACATAGTAGCGCCTCTCCTAGACATCTAACCTCTTCATAGTATCTGCTATACGAAATATCGCGATACTCTCCATTACCCTGCTTAAGTGTGAATGCCTTGTTAGCACCATATTTACTAACAGCATCTTCTAGTAGTTCTCTAATGTTCTCCAAAATAACCTCCGCTTATAAAAACAGCTTAAACCCCTTCTATGCACCAAGCAGCCTGCCTAAAAGTCGCAATATCCAGGTACATCGAAGGAGAAGATTTACAAATTTAAAAAATAGTTTTGAAAACTATATTATTTAGTATTATAATCTAGTTATATGCTGTATAATACTCTATTTGGCACAATTTGGCAATATTTAATTTGATTTTTATGCAAGTATACA
>NZ_CALHTQ010000224.1 GCF_938039775.1 uncultured Mogibacterium sp.
CATTGATGGCATCTGCTTTAACGACAATAGTCGATACCATCACTACCATAAGCAGTAATTCAGTAACGACTATCACCTTAATATTCTTAAAAGCTGTTTTGAGCTTTAATACCATGCGTGTTTCCCAATCCTTCTATTTGAAATAATATCTACTCATCATTATATTATCATAAAATTCTTGCAATCGCATGTGTAGTTTTTTATAAATTCTTACTGGAATTTCTCCTTGTAATGGTCTCTTATTTCGTCCATTATCTGAACGCACTCAAGAGTTCCTACATAGTTACCCTGTGGGTCACGAACAGCTCTATAGCTAACTAAAACTTCGTTTTCGCCCTTGTTCATCCATACCTCAACCTTGTCCTGAGCACCAGATTTGAATGACGATATAATGCTGCGAACCATTGGTTCAATCGTTGGTGGGTGGCAAGTATAAACTTCTCTATCGAGCGAACTAATCGGTCTCTTAAAGAGTTTCTTCTCCCCATTATCGTTGTAGTATCTGTTCATATCTACATGATCAACGAATGTAAGCTCAAGAGGAATTGTATTGAGCATAGCCTCTAGCTGGTAAGGCGTCATGTGTCCTAGTGCAAAGATAACTTCGTCGTTTCCAGCTGCTCCGTTCTTACCTTCCTTTGCCGCCCTATGTGTGTAGTCTTCCTTCGAAGCCTTATCCCATTCAGCAGGTTCTTCCTTGAGGAGGCAGTAGTCATACTCCTTTAGATCACGACCAACTTCTTCCCACTCCTCATCTTTGAAGAACTGTACGCAAATTGGGAATAGGATATTTGCTTCTTTGAAAAGCATCTCGTCAGCTCTCTTGACTACAGCCTTGGACTTTTCTAGCCACTCCTCGTCAGATAGGGTACCATCAGTTACACGTCTTAGTTCATCTCTAATCTCGTCATCTACTGTCCACATTACATCTGATGGACCAGTAACATCGTATCTAGTCTTGAGGATTGTGTATATGATGTCACCCTTCTTAGCATAGTGAATTGATACTGCACGAAGCTTGTTAAGCTCTTCTGTTATGACAGTGCGGTCAGCACCATCTTCAAATAGCTTGTTCACTACAGCAATCTGCTCGGCAATACCTTCATTCTCGAGAGTGAGCACATTTAATGGATGACCCGGCTCAGCCACTAACGCCTGCGCCTTAACTTCTGCTTCCTTACGGTCATTTGCACCGTTCATCCTTCGCTGTGCAGCCTCCTTGGATGCCGCAACAGCTTTCTCAGCATTCATAATCTTTTCCTGCTTAGTTGAACCGTGGAATAGCGCTGAATGCACATCACAAAGCTTTTGAACCTCCTGATATGGAACTCCGCTCTTAATCAGATGCTGCTCAGCATTTGCTATTTCAAGAGCATCAACTTCCTTGAAATTTTCAACGAATTCTGCTCTAACCGTCTCGAGGTCTTCACCTTTAGTAAGTCTCTCGATATAGCTTCGAAGCAAAACTTCTCTCTCGCTGGCATTCTTAGGCTTTTTTGTTTCTTCCTGTGCTGGACCTTCTTCAGCCTTCTTTTCACTACCTGCCATAAATGACGGTAGCTTGCTTGGGTCGATTCTTCCATCAGCATCAAGGAAGTTCTTTACAAAATCAGGAACTTTATCTACCTCTACGGTGCCGTCTTCTCTGATGTATGCCTTTGCAAAATCAGGAATATTGAGCTTGCTTATATCAAATGTAGGTTTTGCAGGCTCATCCTTTACTTCAGCAGTCTGCGCTTTTTCCTTTTTCTCAATCTCAGGAACATTGATAACCTCAA
>NZ_CALHTQ010000225.1 GCF_938039775.1 uncultured Mogibacterium sp.
GAATTCGAGGTGCTAACGGGTATAAGCTCGAGGTTCTTTGGTCCAGGAGAATACCCATACAAGGGCAAGTTGCGAGAACAGTCACTTGAGAGTCTCGGTTACGTGCTTAAGAGTCACGGGTACAACACACATGCCATGCATAACCATAGGGCTTTGTTCTATAACCGTAACGAGGTATATGCATCGCTCGGATTTGACAACTTCACATCCGTTGAGTACATGAACAATATTATCAAGACCCCTACTGGTTGGGCTAAGGATAAAGTCATGACTGACGACATTATGAACATAATAACTAAGTCAGAAAGCAGGGATCTGCTGCATATAATCTCAGTTCAGGGTCACGGAGCATATCCTACTGAACAGGTGTTCAAGAATCCATATACAACGGTAAAGGCAAAGGATGAAGCTACTAGGTGGAAGTACGAGTACTATGTAAATGAGCTTCACGAGATGGATGAATTTACGGGAGATCTGCTCCAAAAGATAGAAGATTCTGGAGAGCCAACAATCGTGCTCATCTATGGCGATCACATCCCAGCGCTCGATATCAAGGAAGCAGACTACGGCACTGGCGACCTATATCAGACTAGATATGTAATCTGGGACAACATAGGTCTAAAGAAACAGGATAAAGATATTACTTCATACGAAGTAACTGCCGATATACTCAAGCGAGCAGGGCTAGGACATCAGGGAGTAATCTTTGACTACGAGCAGACTGCGGACAGGAATTCGAAGAACTACAGCAAGAATCTAAAGGCACTTGCTTACGATATGTTGTATGGAAAAAATTATGCATTTGGCGGAAAGAATCCGTATAAACGCACAAATATGAGCATGGGCTACAAGAAGATTAAGATTGATGGCATCATCTCAATCGGCAAGAACTACTACATAAAAGGACAGAACTTCACAGAGCACAGCACCGTCAGTCTCGACGGCAAGGTACTCAAAACAGTATACTTGAGTCCGACACTACTTGGACTCAGCGAAAAGGTCGACCAAAAGGATGTTAAGAAGCTACGAGTGAGCCAGATTGACTCCAAAGATGAGACAATCCTATCAACTATAGGCGGCAACGAAGAGCTCTAAGTCTGGGAGGAACAATGGAAAAAGAAAAGAAAAGCACAGCAACAAAGATTGCAGGAGCAACTAAGGTAGCTAAAGCAACGAAAACTGCAAAGGCGTCAGAAGCTAAAGTAAAAACAACGAAAACCACAAAGGCGTCAAAAACAAAACCAGGTGCAACTGCAAATAATAAATCAAAAGTAAGCGAAGCAGGGACAAAGGCGGCCCCTGCTAAAGCTACTAGAGCCAAGAAAGTGGCAGTAATATTTAAAAAGTCTGAAATACCTGATGAAGTTCCAGATGCTGAAACTACGGAAGCTGTTGAAAACAATCAAACTGCTGAGGTGTATGTCTCTGGAGAGGCACAAGCTGCAGTCGAAGGTTTTGCTACTAACGAAACTGAGGCGCTAAATGACAAAGCAATTAATTCTGAAGAGGTTGAGACTGGAGAGAATGAAGAAGCCTCAGAAGAAGCCAAAGTAACGGAAAGTGAACAAGACCGTCCAGAGGTCGAGGGAATCCTCGATATCGCAGAAGCGGGATCTGGATTCCTCAGATTCAATAATTTCTTAACATCTGA
>NZ_CALHTQ010000226.1 GCF_938039775.1 uncultured Mogibacterium sp.
AGGGGTGAGTTTGAAGAGCGTTTAACGGCTGTACTTAATGAGATAGATAAATCGGATGGTAGAATTATCCTCTTTATAGATGAGATTCATACTATTGTTGGTGCTGGAAGAACTGAAGGCTCTATGGATGCTGGAAATCTTCTTAAGCCTAAACTTGCAAGAGGTGAACTGCACTGTATCGGTGCAACGACACTCGATGAATACAGAAAGTATATTGAAACAGATGCGGCTTTAGAAAGACGATTCCAAAAAGTAATGGTTGATGAGCCATCTGTAGAAGATACCATTTCTATTCTGAGAGGCCTAAAAGAAAAGTTTGAAATACACCACGGTGTCAGAATTACAGACAATGCTCTTATTGCATGTGCAAATCTTTCAAATAGATATATTAGTGACCGCTATTTACCAGATAAAGCAATTGACTTGATGGATGAAGCTGCGGCTAGAATTAGAACTGAAATTGACAGTATGCCTTCTGATCTAGATCAGATTTCACGTAAGATAATGCAATTAGAGATCGAAAAGCAAGCACTGTCTAAAGAAGACGATAGAGCTAGCAAGGCAAGACTCGATGCAATTAGCGAAGAACTGGCAAATCTCAAGACAGAAAATGATGAGCTTACTGCTAAGTGGTCTAATGAAAAGAATATGATTCAGGATCTTAAGAACAAGAAGCTAGAGCTTGATGAAATTCGTCATGAGATTGAAACTGCTGAACGTGAGTACAATCTTGAGAAACTTGCAAAGCTCAGGTATGGCGAACTACCAATCCTTGAAAAGGAAATTGAAGAGCTTAAGAATAAGACCGAACAGGCTAACGAGAGCAGAATGCTCCGTGAAGAGGTTGGGGAAGAGGAAATTCAGGCTGTAATCTCTGAATGGACGGGTATACCTGTAAGTAAACTTGCAGAATCAGAACGCGAAAAATTGCTTCACCTAGGAGAGATACTTCACAAGAGGGTAGTTGGTCAGGATGAGGGAGTTACGGCTGTCTCAGAGGCAATTTTAAGAGCTAGAGCTGGTCTTAAGAATGAGAACCGCCCAGTCGGATCATTTATATTCCTAGGACCAACGGGAGTAGGTAAGACAGAACTTGCAAAGGCTCTTACTGAAACGCTCTTTGATACCGAGAAGAATCTGATAAGAATTGATATGTCAGAGTATATGGAAAAACATACGGTATCGAGACTAGTTGGATCGCCTCCAGGATATGTGGGCTACGACGAAGGTGGTCAGTTAACAGAAGCTGTGAGGAGAAAGCCATATAGCGTGATTTTGTTTGATGAAATCGAGAAAGCTCATCCAGATGTATTTAATATTTTGCTTCAGCTTTTAGATGATGGACGACTCACGGATAATCAAGGTCGTACGGTAGATTTCAAGAATACTATCATCATAATGACATCAAATCTACCAGAGTCACAGCTCAAGACATTCTTTAGACCAGAGTTTTTAAACAGAATAGATGATATAGTTATATTTAAATCGCTTACACTTGAGGAAATCGAGAAGATTGTAGACTTAACTATTGAATCCCTAATTAAGAGACTGGGAGAACGTGGTATTAGCCTTGAGCTCACCGAAGAAGCACGAAGATATATTGCCAAAGAGTCGTATGACGAGGAGTTTGGTGCAAGACCGGTTAAGCGATTTGTTCAGAAAAACCTCGAAAACCAGATTGCAGAGATGATAATTTCTGGCAAAGTAAGTGACGGACAGATTATTGCTATAACGTCATCAGATGATGGTCTTCAGTTCGAAGTTCGTTAATTGTTTTAGCACCAGCTAATCACATTAATAATAAAAAAGTACAGGGAGATAGGTGTTTTATTTGCACCTATCTCTTATGTTATACTTATAAAGATGCTAGATGCATATTTTGTTAGAAACGCATGGATAATCATGCACTTCAAAAAATACTAAACAGGCAGTATAGTGAAGGGGGACAAATGGCAGAATACAGGGACATTTATAGAAGAGCAGCGAATGGAGAGGGACAAGTAGTATCTTTCAAGTATACTTCTGCCCATCCGCGTGCAATTATTCAGATAGTACATGATATAAGCGAACATAGTCTAAGATATAAAGAGTTAGCATCTGCGCTTAATGATGCTGGATTTTACGTTTGTGGTAACGATCTTATAGGACACGGCATGAGCAAGCAGGGGCATCAGGGATGCTTTGGTTTACATAATAATTCGTACAAAGAGCTGCTTGTAGATATTGACTCTCTATTTAAAGATGCTGCTTCTGATGCTGGAGAAGATGTGCCTAGAATACTGATTGGTGCTGGGTTTGGAGCAATGCTTTGTGAGCTTTATACAATAGAATATGACAATATTTCGCTGTTAATTTTAATGGAAAATTTGGAGATACCTGCAGGACTTAGTTTCATTAAAATTAATGCAAATAATCATATAAAGAGAAAAGGATTTAACTCTATATCTGAGAGTGTTCATAATACAATGTATCAGATGGGGAAACTCGCTGGCTCATCCCCCTATAATGAGTTTTATTGGCTAAGTAGTGATGAAGATGAAATCAAGTCGTACTCAGAAGATGAAAACTGCGGATTTATGCTAACCGCATCTGCCTATAGGGAGATGATTAGGGTTATTGAGCAACTTAGAGGAAAGAACGGGCTTGTAAGATTGCCAGATATTCCAATTTATATACTTGCAGGGGCCAAAGATCAAAGAGGAAACTGCGGTAATTCTGTAATAAGAATTGCTAATATGCTAAGTGATAAGGGACATAACGAAGTTTCATACAAGCTATATAAGGAATGCTATCATGATATTCTGCATGATAGCTGTAAGAAGCAAGTTATAAAGGATATTATTGGCTGGATTGAACACAAGCTATATAAGTAAGAATAACTAAAAGCTGAAATGCGATAGTAACACTAAACATTGCCGTTTAACTTACTATCGCATTGGTATGCTATTTAAAATAGGTGAGACATTCTGCGCAACTTGCTCTGTTTCATATGATATTCCATAGCTTTCTTGCCAGCAGCAACGTTCTTTGTCTCAAAGGCTTCGAATATAGTCTTGTGCTCTTCGAGTATAGTCTTTAGATAATCATCCGAAAAGGTTTTAGCCGGAGCAGAATGCTTTAGATAAGTCTGATATGTTGATAATGTAAGATATAGCATCCTGTTCTTGGTCCCCTTATAAATAATATTGTGAAATGCAGAGTTAAACTGAAGAACTTTATCCACGTCGTTCTTAAGGGTATAAAACTCCATGAACTCGATATTCTCTCTCAGTATCTCTGTTTCATCAGCCGTCATGCGCTCAATAGCCCAATCAACTGCTTGAACTTCAAAGGTTCTTCGCAAATCGAATAGGTCAGAGATATCACGATTAGATAGACCGATTACGTAGGCTCCACGATTTGGGATATTTTCGATGAGGCCATCAGACTCAAGTTGTCTAAATGCTTCTCTGACAGGTGTTCTGCTAACATTATATTTCTTGCAGATTGCCTGCTCTGTAAGCTTTGAATTAGCTGGTATTTTTCCGCTGAGAATGTCTTTTTGAATCTGTACGAATAAACTATTTGATAGCGGTTGATTACTCTCCAGTTCTGAGTTCATTACCATGATTACCTCCTATGATTACACAGTTAAACGAGGGTATACAATGTCTAAAGATGTACTATGCGTATACAATTATAATTAAAGTATGCATAAAGTCAATAATTGAAGTCATTAATGGAAAAGGAAAAAACATGAAAAAACGTATTTCTAAGAAATATTTTAAGAATAGCGATGAAGTTAAAACTGTACTTGATACATTGGAAGCAGCTTATCCGGATGCAGATTGTGCATTACACCACGATTCGATATTTCATTTGCTTCTTGCTGTAGTATTATCGGCGCAAACTACTGATGCCAGTGTAAATAAAGTGACACCTAAGTTATTCAGGACCTATGAAGAGCCAAGTCAGTTGGCAAAAGCAAATATTACAGATGTTGAAGACATGATAAAGACACTCGGTCTATACAAGAATAAGGCAAAAAGTCTAGTTGGAATTGGCAAAATGCTATGTGAATCTTATGGAGGCGAAGTACCTCATGATTTTGTTGAGTTGCAAAAATTACCTGGTGTTGGTCGTAAAACGGCTAATGTAGTTATGTCTGTAGGGTTTGGGGAACCGCATATTGCAGTAGATACACATGTCTTTCGGGTATCTAATCGAATAGGACTAGTTACCGAAGAAGATGTTCTTAAGACGGAAAAGGCATTAATGGAGATTATTCCTGAAAATAGGTGGTCTCATATGCATCACGTACTAATTTTCCATGGCAGACAGTGCTGTACAGCTAGAAATCCTAAATGTGATGAGTGCTGCATTGGAGATGTCTGTAGGTATAATCAAAAATAAATTTAGAATTGCATTATTGAAAATACAACATCTAACTGATATTATATTTTTGTTGAAAGTTTTAGTTTTTAAGGAGATAAATTTGTCGTTACACGTAGTCCTTGTCGAACCAGAAATACCGCAGAATACTGGGAATATCGCCAGGACCTGTGCAGCTACTAACACAACGCTTCATCTTATCAAACCTTTAGGTTTTAGCATTGATGAAAAGGCGGTTCGTAGGGCAGGACTTGACTACTGGAGATTCGTAAATCTAATAGTCCATGATAGTTTACATTCATTCCTTGAACAGTATGGTAATAAAAGGCTGTTTCTTGCAACTACCCATGGTGATAATAGTTACACGGATTTAGAGTATAAGGATGAAGATATGTTTTTATTTGGCAGGGAGACCAAGGGCCTTCCTAAGGAATTAATTAGTGAGCACGAAGATACGGCTATCAGAATTCCTATGAGTGAGAACACAAGACTTAGATCACTTAATCTATCTAATTCGGTCAATATCGTTTTGTTTGAAGCCCTCCGTCAGAACGGATTCCCTGGGCTTCTATAGAATTTTTAAAGTAATGGCTATCTTTTTCGAATGTTAAGGAGGAAAAAATGATTAAAGTCGGTATTAGCGGATTCGGAAGAATTTCAAGAGTTGTAATGAGAGCAGCTCTTGATATGGAAGATATCGAAATTGTAGGTATTAACTGGCGTAACTCCGATCTAGATTATATCGTCTATATGCTCAAATACGATTCTACTTTCGGCAGATTCCCAGGAACTGTTGAGAAGTATGAAAATGGAATCGTTGTAAATGGCAAAAAGATTCCGGTATATATGGAAGATGACGCTAAGAACATTCCTTGGGGAGAGTGTGGAGCTGAGTACATCGTAGAAGGTACTGGTGCTTACAACACAACTGAGAAAGCTCAGGCACACATCGAAGCTGGTGCTAAGAAAGTAATTATTTCTGCTCCTGCAAAAGATAAGGCAACACCTACATTCGTTTACGGTGTTAACCATGATGAGTATGATAGCAATGTTAATGTAGTTTCAAATGCATCTTGTACTACAAATTGTCTAGCACCTCTCTGTAAGGTTATCAATGATAACTGGGGCATTGATCAGGGCCTTATGTCCACAATCCATGCTGCGACAGCTAAGCAGAAGGTTGTAGATGCAAGATCCATGAAGGACTGGAGAACAGGAAGATCTGTTTTCAATAACATAATCCCTACAACAACAGGTGCAGCTAAGGCTGTATCACTTGTAATTCCGGAACTTGAAGGAAAGCTAACTGGTAAGGCATACCGTGTACCAACAGCTGACGTGTCTGTAATTGACCTTAATCTGATTCTTAAAAACTCTGCTTCTTATGAAGAGATATGCGCAAAGGTGAAGGAAGCTTCTGAGAACGAGTTCAAAGGAATCATCGAATACGTTGATGATGAAGTTGTATCGTGCGACTTTATCGGCGATCCGTGCACTTGCATCTACGATGCAAGAGAGGGTATCGAGCTAAACGATAAGTTCTTCAAATTTATCATGTTCTATGACAATGAGTATGGGTATAGCGTGCAGCTTCTAAGACTCATTCAGCATATGGGCAAAGTTGATAACAAATAAGCAATGTAACTATATGATGCCGTGCTTTTGCGCGGCATATCATTTATTTTGTGCAAGTGAGGTACACATATGAAGAAGACAATTAGGGACATTGATTGGGCTGGCAAAACAGCGGTAGTAAGGTGTGACTTTAATGTTCCGTTTGCTGATGGTAAAATCAGTGATGATACTAGAATAGTCGCAGCGATTCCGACAATAAGCTATCTTCGTGAGCATGGTGCTCGAGTGGTGATTTTATCACACCTTGGAAGACCTAAGGGGACGCCTAATCCTGAGTTTTCTCTAGCACCAGTTGCAATTAAACTTAGCGAAAAACTCGGTGTAAATGTTAAGTTCTTAAAATCCGATGTAGTGGTTGACGATAAAGTATCTGCAGCTGTAAAAGCTTTAGAACCAGCAGATGTAGCATTGCTTGAAAATGTAAGATATAGAGCTGAAGAAACTAAGAATGAGCCTAGATTTACAAAGGAACTAGCATCGCTTGGTGATGTTTTCGTACAGGAGGCATTTGGTACAGCGCACAGAGCACATGCATCGACAACTGGATTAGCTGATTATATTCCAGCAGTTTCTGGATTACTAATTGAGAAAGAGCTTAAGTTCCTCGGTGCTGTGATTGAAGCTCCAGAGAGACCCTTAGCTGCTATAATGGGTGGTGCAAAGGTTAAAGATAAGATTCCGGTAATAGTCAATCTAATGGATAAGGTAGATTACTTATTTATCGGCGGAGGAATGGCATATACCTTCCTGAAAGCTGAAGGATATAGTATAGGTAAATCTATTTTTGATGAAGAAGGCTTTGAACTGATTGATAAAATCAAGGAAACTGCTGAATCAAAGAGTGTAAAGATTGTACTTCCTGTGGACGTGGTGGCCGCTAAAGAATTTTCAAATGAATCGGAGCACGGTATATATAAGGTATCTGATATTCCTGATGATATGATGGGCATGGATATAGGCCCTAAATCTGAAGAACTATACTGTAGTGAACTTAAGAAGTGCAGGACAATCGTGTGGAACGGTCCTATGGGCGTATTCGAAATGCCTACATTCGCTTCCGGAACAAAGGCTGTAGCAGAGTGCCTAGCAGCAAGCACTGCGATTACTGTAATTGGTGGAGGAGATTCAGCAGCAGCTGTAACATCATTCGGACTTTCTGATAAGATGACTCATATATCCACAGGCGGTGGCGCAAGCCTTGAATTTCTAGAGGGTAAAGAGCTTCCAGGAATCGCATGCCTAAGCGATAAATAATATAAGGATAGGATATTTAGATGAAAAAGTTTTTAATTGCTGGCAATTGGAAGATGAATAAATCAATTGCCGAAGCAAATGCATTTGCTAATCAGTTAAAAGGTGAACAGATTGCCCACCCAGATCAGCTAGCGATAATCGCTCCATTTACACAACTTCAGGCACTAAAAACCTCATTTGAAGGAACTGGTATTAAGGTCGGCGCACAGAATGTTCACTTTGAAAAGAGTGGTGCCTATACAGGAGAAATCTCCGCTCCGATGTTAAAAGAACTAGGTGTAGAACTATGTGTCGTAGGACATTCAGAGCGAAGAGAGTATTTTTCAGAAACTGATAGTATAGTTAACCTTAAGATTAAAGCACTACTTGCAGCAGGTATTACACCAATTCTCTGCGTTGGAGAAAGTTTAGAGGTTAGAGAAGCTGGTACCGCGATGTTGTTCGTTAGCGGACAGATTTCAGAAGATTTAAATGGTCTTACGCCAGAAGAAGTTTCACAGATTGTAATCGCCTATGAACCAATATGGGCGATTGGTACAGGTAAAACGGCAACTCCTGAGCAGGCCGAGGAGATGTGCGGTTTTATTCGTGGAATGATAGAAGGACTTTTTGGAACTGCCGCTGCTGATGCGATGATAATTCAGTATGGCGGTAGTATGAAACCATCAAATGCTGATGAACTACTAGCAAAACCTGATATCAACGGTGGACTCATAGGAGGTGCAAGCCTTGAAGTTGGAACATTTATGGAGATAGCAAAATCAGCATTCAAACTTCAGTAGAAACTGATATTTGTTATATGTAATAATTATAAAATCTTTTTTTTAATAATGGAGGGTATG
>NZ_CALHTQ010000227.1 GCF_938039775.1 uncultured Mogibacterium sp.
TCGGAGTATTTTTCTTAAGAAAATCAATAATAAGCTCTGTGCTTAATTCCTCAAATTCATCTTCATCAATTATAACTTCATCCCACTCAAAGTTATCATTTAGAATATCATTTATCGTTAGCATGCTTTACCTCCTAAAAGTCTTTTTCTGTATCTCTACTTTTCTGCAAAAGACCACCAAAATGCTGGAAGGCTTCTGCGAACATTTTTCGTAAGACAATAAAACCAGACCCAAAAAACTTTGATGTCCTATTTTATTATCTTAAAGTCATGTGCTTTGTCTTTTATACTGTTCGATAATTTAAACGTAACTGGGATTGATCTCTCCCTGTAAATAGGTAGTTCTTTACACTCTGTTTCCACTTTCATCAAAGGTATTCTTTAATGATTTTTCAGTAGATATAATAATTACAACAAAACTTATCATTTGAATTATTGTAATACCAAGCCCTATCCAGCCTATCCTATCCATTGACGTATTAATAACTCTAGGCATAATTGCAATTGCCAATATTAACGAAGGAAAAAACATATATAGCGATATTTTTGCACAATGTTTTTGTGCAAAATCCCATGTATCTTGATTTTTCATAGACTGCTTCGTTCTATACCCACTTGCATTATGAATCGTTTTGAACTTTGGACATAAATACCAAGTTAATAATAACGCAGCAGGTATTAATAATGTGATGATGAACATAAATATCCAAAATCCCATATTTTACACCTCCTCCACAACTTCAAATATACCATTATCTATTTCCCGTAAGGCTCAAAATGATGTAGGGCTTTTCGTTTGTTAAGTGCCTATATAATCAACTATGTTTAATTTCCTTGCTTATAAAATATAGAATGATTATCAATCCAAATAACCTTAAACTCACGATATATAAGTAATTTATCATATATGTGCACTTATTCCAATACATGTAGATCTTATAATAAATCAATTTAACTTCGCACCCTGTGCTTGTTTTTGGGCAGTCTTGGCGGAGGACACACATCAAAAGGCCTGCCCTCATACGAGGGCAGGTCTTCTGTGTGTGTCCATCATTCAAACTCCACCGTTCCCGGTGGCTTCGAGGTCAGATCGTAGAACACCCTATTCACGTGATCCACCTCATTTATTATTCTATTCATAACCTTCTGCAGCACTGCCCATGGGATTTCCACCGCTTCTGCTGTCATGAAGTCAACTGTTTCGACAGCACGGATCGCAACCGCATAGTCATACGTACGGAAGTCTCCCATTACGCCGACTGATCTCATATTAGTTAGAGCTGCGAAATATTGACTGATAGAGCCTTCGAGGCCCGCTTTTGATATCTCCTCTCGGTAGATTGCATCAGCTTCCTGCACTATCTTAACCTTCTCAGCTGTAACCTCGCCGATGATTCTGATGCCGAGGCCTGGTCCTGGGAATGGCTGACGGTCTACCAGATAGTCTGGGAGGCCGAGTTCTCTTCCTAGCGCTCGCACTTCGTCCTTGAACAGCATGCGGAGTGGCTCGATTATCTCCTTAAAATCAACGTGGTCTGGCAGTCCGCCCACATTGTGGTGCGACTTGATAACTGCCGACTTGCCGAGGCCGCTCTCGATGATATCTGCGTAGATTGTTCCCTGAGCTAGGAAATCAACTGCGCCTATCTTCTTGGCTTCCTCTTCAAATACACGGATGAATTCCTCACCGATGATCTTACGCTTCGTCTCTGGGTCTGTCACGCCAGCGAGCTTTGCATAGTATCTCTCCTGAGCATTTACACGCACGAAGTTGAGGTCGTACTCACCCTTGCTGCCAAATATCTCTTCAACCTGGTCGCCCTCGTCCTTACGGAGTAGTCCATGATCAACGAACACGCAGGTCAGCTGCTTGCCGATTGCCTTTGCCAGAAGTGCCGCAACTACACTGGAATCAACACCTCCAGAGAGTGCAAGCAGCACCTTGCCATCTCCAACCTTCTCACGAACCTCTGCGATTTCCTTTTCAGCAAAGGAATCCATCTTCCAATCCTGCTCGCACTTACACACGCCCAGTATGAAGTTGCTAAGCAGCTCTGTGCCCTCTGCCGTATGATTTACCTCTGGGTGGAACTGCACTGCGTAGTAGCCCCTCTCCCTGTCTTCCATACCTGCAACTGGGCAGTTTTCTGTATGCGCCGTAATCTTGAAGCCTTCTGGTACCTCGTTAATGTAGTCAGTATGGCTCATCCATGTTACGGTTTCGTCACTGAGTCCTGCAAATAGACCTTCTTTGCAATCTACTGTTGTATCGGTGCGGCCGTATTCGCTCGTTGGGGCTGTTCCGATCTTACCGCCTAGCACGTGTGCCATAAGCTGTGCGCCGTAGCAGATGCCGAGGATTGGAAGTCCTAGCTCGAACACGCCTCTATCGATTGCTGGTGCACCCTCTCCGTATGCGGACTGTGGGCCACCTGTAAAGATGATGCCGCATGGGTCAAATTCCTTGACCTTTTCTACTGTTACATTTTCAAAATTATGAACTTCCGAGTACACGCCGAGCTCACGAACCCTGCGGGCGATGAGCTGGTTATACTGTCCGCCAAAATCAATAATTAATATCTTGTTAGCCATTATCGCTCCTAACGTCTTACTGTTGCTACGCTATTGTCCTTGAGTACAACGTCGTGCGCTCCACCCTCGATGATGCTTGTTGCGGATACGAGTGTGAGCTTCGCATTCTGCTGTAGCTCTGGAATAGATAGAACTCCGCAGTTGCACATTGTCGACTTAACCTTATCTAGAGAGAGGTTTACGTTGTCGTGCAGCGATCCTGCATATGGAACGTAGGAGTCAACACCTTCCTCGAACTTGAGTTTACTATCGCCGCCGAGGTCGTATCTCTGCCAGTTACGAGCTCTCGCAGAACCTTCGCCCCAGTACTCCTTCATGTAGTTGCCATTTACCATAACCTTAGCGGATGGCGACTCGTCAAATCTTGCAAAATATCTGCCTAGCATGATGAAGTCCGCGCCCATAGCGAGTGCTAGTGTCATGTGGTAGTCGTACACGATTCCGCCGTCAGAGCAGATTGGAATGTACTCACCTGTCTTCTCGAACCACTCGTCTCTTGCTGCTGCAACCTCGAGCACTGCAGATGCCTGTCCGCGTCCAATTCCCTTCTGCTCTCTAGTTATGCAGATGGAACCGCCACCGATTCCGACCTTGATGAAGTCTGCGCCGCTCTTAGCTAGGAAGTCGAAGCCTTCCTTATCTACGACGTTACCAGCACCAATTTTAACTGTGTCGCCGTACTTTTCCTTAACCCACTTGAGAGTTCTAGCCTGCCACTCAGAATATCCTTCTGATGAGTCTATTGTGAGCACGTCTACGCCTGCCTCTACGAGCGCTGGGATTCTCTCCTCGTAGTCACGAGTGTTGATTCCTGCACCTACGATGAAGCTCTTGTTGTCGTCGAGAAGCTCGTTTGGATTCTGCTTGTGAGAGTCGTAGTCTTTTCTAAATACAAATGCTACTAGGCATCCGTCCTTGTCCACGATTGGCAGCTGGTTTACCTTGTTCTCCCAGATGATGTCGTTAGCCTCGGACAGAGTGATTCCTGCGTTGCCATACACGAGGTTCTCGAGAGGTGTCATGAACTCAGAAACCTTAGTATCTGTGCTAAGTCTGCTCACTCTGTAGTCCTTGCTTGTAACGAGGCCGACTAGCTTGCCGTGTCCTGTACCGTCATCTGTAACCGCTACTGTCGAGTGTCCAGAATTCTTTTTGATTGCGAGAACGTCAGCAAGTGTGCTGTCAGGCTTTACGTTGGTATCACTTGGTACGAAGCCTGCCTTATAGGACTTAACCTTCTTGACCATTGCCGCCTGGCTCTCGATTGACTGAGAACCGAAGATGAAAGAAATTCCACCCTCCTTCGCTAATGCAACCGCCATCCCGTCATCAGAAACAGCCTGCATTACTGCGGAAACAAGTGGAATATTTGCCTTGATCTTAGGCTCCTCGCCTTTCTTGAATTTAGTAATCGGAGTCGCGAGCGACACATTCTCAGGCCTAGCATCTGCGCTAGAATATCCAGGCACTAGAAGGTACTCGCTAAATGTTCTTGATGGTTCTGTTAGAACGATTGCCATTTTGCACCTCTCTCTTTCTATATATAAAAATCAAATTGAAATTAAAGATATTAATTGAAAATTATAGCACAACAGGTCACTTTTCGGTAGTGTTTGGAGCGGAAAATATAATAAAAAAGAATGTGACCGAGCACACTGCCCAGCCACACCTCTTATGATTTAATTTTGTCTGTAATCACTAGCTGCGGTTACGCTCTAATCTCGTATGTTCCTTCCTGTGGCTCCTCATATGATAGTCCTGCAGGTTCGAACATTCCCTTTACGATTTCTGTTCTGAGCACGTAGTAGAGTTCATCCTCTTCATTAGCCCAGTGCTGAGCGTGAATGTCCATGTTGCGTCTCCATGTGATGGAGTCATCTGTCTGACCAATCATTTCATTTACATTGTCGCATGGCATACCGTCGAGCAGTGTGTTATTGAGGTATCCGAAAGCTACATCTGCCTTAGTACCAGTTGGCACCGCATTTAGCTCGCCGAAGCGTCTAGCCGCCTGCTTTAGGTCCTCTACTCTTGCAGGGTTTGCAGCTGTGATAGTCTGAACTAGCTTCGCATATCTGCTCTCTGCATCTGCAATTCTTGCCTGAAGGCTGCCGTGAATGTTGTCAGGGTCAACCGCCTCTTCAAGCGGACGTCTATCGTAGCTGTGACACTCATTTGCAAGCTCCTCTGTCAGCTCGCTCCATCCCTCTGCCTTTCCAGCATCGATCAGTGCGTCTGTGAGGTCTTCCTGAAATATGATTTTGTCATATAGCCACTGATGTATAGGTCCTAGAAATAAACTCATCGTTACCTCCTATTTACCAAGGAATAGCTCGATATCGTCATCTACTGATCCGATTCCTGCGATTCCGAAGTTCTCAACGAGTACGTTTGCAACGTTTGGTGAGAGGAATCCTGGTAGTGTTGGTCCTAGGTGGATGTTCTTAACACCGAGGTATAGAAGTGCGAGAAGAACGATTACAGCCTTCTGCTCATACCAAGCGATGTTGTAAGCGATTGGTAGCTCGTTAACGTCGTCTAGGCCAAATACTTCCTTAAGCTTGAGAGCAATAAGTGCTAGTGAGTATGAATCGTTACACTGTCCTGCGTCGAGTACACGTGGAATTCCACCGATGTCTCCGAGGTCTAGCTTGTTGTACTTGTACTTAGCGCATCCTGCTGTGAGGATTACTGTATCCTTAGGTAGAGCCTTTGCAAACTCTGTGTAGTAGTCTCTGGACTTCTGTCTTCCGTCACAACCGGCCATAACCACGAACTTCTTAATAGCGCCGGACTTCACAGCATCTACAACCTTATCTGCAAGGGCAAATACCTGCTCATGAGCAAATCCGCCTACGATGGTTCCGGTCTCGATTTCTGTTGGAGCGGGGCAGGACTTAGCCTGTTCAATGATGGCAGAGAAGTCCTTGATTTCGCCGTACTTTCCTCCGATGTGCTTGCATCCGGGATAACCTGCCGCACCGGTAGTCCAAAGTCTGTCCTTATAGCTGTCCTTTGGAGGAACGATACAGTTTGTGGTCATCAGGATTGGTCCGTTAAATGGCTCGAACTCTTCCTTCTGCTTCCACCAAGCATTTCCGTAGTTTCCTGCGAAGTGCTTATACTTCTTAAAGAATGGATAGTAGTGGGCAGGAAGCATCTCGGAGTGGGTGTAAACATCTACGCCGGTACCCTCTGTCTGGTCGAGAAGCATTTCCAGATCCTTAAGGTCGTGTCCGGAAACCAGGATACCCGGGTTGTTGCGAACACCGATATTTACGGTAGTGATTTCAGGATGTCCGTAGGTAGAAGTATTTGCTCCGTCAAGCAGTGCCATACCCTCTACACCTGCCTTACCGGTCTCTAAGGTAAGGGCTACCAAATCATCTACAGAAAGGCTGTCGTCTAAAGTTGCGGCAAGAGCCTTCTGGATGAAAGCATCTACATTTGCATCATCCTTTAAAAGAGCATTTGCGTGCTTGGAGTAAGCAGCAAGTCCCTTTAATCCGTAAGTGATTAACTCTCTTAAGGAACGGATATCTTCATTTTCGGTAGCTAAAACACCGATGCTCTGGGCAAAAATCTCGTAATCCTTTTCTGCTACTTCTACAGTTGCTGCCTTAGGAAGCTTGGAACTGTCGGAAAGAGTCGCTCTTACGGAATCTCTCAGAGCAAAGGTCTCCTTGATATTTTCCACGATAGCATCCTTATCAAAGTTTGCATTGGTGATGGTGATGAAAAGGTTCATGGTTACTCTGTGGTTTACATCCAGAGAAACTTCCTTTCCCTCAGCTCTTAACTGCTGAGCCACAGCGGATAAGCCCTTGGTAGCATAAACCAAAAGGTCCTGCATAGCCGCTACATCCGGCTTCTTTCCGCAAACACCGGAT
>NZ_CALHTQ010000228.1 GCF_938039775.1 uncultured Mogibacterium sp.
TGCAAGTTTAAATGAATTATTGGTACTTGCCAATATGGAAAGCTACAATGCAGTTATGATTGGTAAAGGAATGGATCCAAAAGAAAGAATGATAGAACTGAGAAATCTTGCTAGAACACAATTGATGTCACTTGAAAAACTTGGTGATAGTGGTATTGAAGAATTAGAGGGAAAGAAAAAATAATTTTGGTCGATTGTAAAATCAAGTTGAACATTTAATAAAAAAGTTTACACAGCACTTCTTTGGTAAAATACGAGTGAAAAAACAATATTAAAAAGGAGTAAATCCATATGTCCGCGCTTAAATAACAGACGGCTATTTGACTTGTCACCAGAAACCCTGAGTAATCAAAATAAAGTGTCTGTGGTGTGAAACAATCATAATATTCATGTGGTAAAACAAAAGATCCGCACAAAGCAAATAAGTAAATGCTAATCATATAATGACCTAAACCTGACGGACAAGTGGTGCCATCAACCAATGTTTTGTTCTAAAGCTTTTACTTGAGTTGCTCGACAGCAATACTTCTCAAGGCGGCGGGAGTTAGTCGTGCGGACGTTGTAACATTTGCGGCGGGAGCGGACATGGTCAAGGAGGCAATATAAATGCTGTTTGTAAAGCGGTGTTTAACATGGTATTCTAGCATGTAGGATATGGCAAGGTCATGTTCGTGGTTGAAAGTCCAAGCCAGCTACGGGCAAAGGGATCCACGTAAGCTGCTGCGGAGACGGCAGTGATCATGGCGTAGCTTAGAAGTAAGTCCTCCGGGAAACTCGGGTCAAGGCAAGTGTGGGGTCAAAGACCAGGTCGAGTGGCATTGCCTATCCTCTATTTTTCTACCAGTAATTTGAAAAGAGGCCTAAATGGAATATAGGATAGAACACGATACGATGGGCGAAGTAAAGGTGCCATCAGATAAACTGTGGGGCGCACAGACACAGCGCAGTTCAATGAACTTCAAGGTTGGTAAGCGTATGCCGATTGAGATTATCCGCGCATTTGCATATCTTAAAAATGCCGCTGCTTGCGCCAATATGGATCTCGGTAGGCTTGCGCCTGAGAAGGCTTCTTACATAATGATAGTATGCGACCAGATTTTGAACGGTGAGCTAGATGAGAACTTTCCGCTCGTCGTGTACCAGACTGGTAGTGGCACTCAAACCAACATGAATGTAAATGAGGTCATTGCAGGACGTGCAAAAGAGATGGCTGGTGTAGCGGTACTTCATCCAAATGATGATGTCAATATGTCACAGAGCTCCAATGATACATTTCCAACAGCTATGAGCATTGCCTCTGTGTTTGTACTTGAAGATAGAGTATTACCAGCGCTAGACACTATGATAGAGACGCTAAAATCACTAGAAGCGAAATACAAGAAGGTCATCAAGACTGGAAGAACTCATCTGCAGGATGCTGTTCCGATGACTTTTGGGCAGGAAATCAGCGGATGGCGTTCGATGCTCGAGCACGACTACGATAACATTCTAAAGTCGCTCGATGGATTAAGAGAAATTGCTCTTGGGGGAACGGCAGTGGGTACTGGACTAAATGCACCAGGTGGATTTGCTGAGTGTGCTGCCGAAGCACTAACGAGCTTAACTAAGAAAGAATTTATCACAGCACCTAATAAGTTTCATTCCTTGAGCTCCAAGGATGCGTACGTATTTGCACACGGAGCGCTGAAGGCCCTTGCTGCTGATGTGATGAAGCTGTCCAATGATATTAGATGGCTCTCAAGCGGACCTAGATGTGGACTCGGAGAGATTCTAATTCCCGAGAACGAACCAGGAAGTTCAATCATGCCAGGTAAGGTAAACCCTACTCAGACTGAATCTGCGACGATGGTGGCTGTACGGGTAATGGGCAACGACACTGTAGTTGGACTGGCAGCTTCGCAGGGTAACTTCGAGCTCAATGTGTTTATGCCAGTGCTTATAGATGCATTTATAGAATCTGCGAACCTACTAGCCGATTCACTAATTTCGCTCGAAGAGAAGTGCGTAAGAGGCATCACGGTGAATAGTGATAAGATGGATGAAAACGTACACCGCTCGCTTATGGTGGCTGCTGCACTCAATCTGCATATCGGATACGAGAATGCTGCTAAGGTAGCAAAGAAAGCTCATGCAGATAATTCGACTCTTTGTGAAGCAGGGACTTCACTCGGACTATTCACTGCAGAAGAATATGGTGCATGGATAGATCTCATGGCGATGACAGGGGTGGAAAAGCAAGAATTTTAAGTGCTTGAAAGGCAAAAGCCTTAGAAGTCGTTAAGGTCTTATGGCAAAAGCCCTGCGACTTATATGTATAGGAAGGTCAACATGGATAACAACGAACGCGATATATATTATTGCCAGTTACCGATGGTCAAAATGCTTTGTAACAGATGGGCGGAGGCGCATCCGACACGAAGGAAGCAAAACGGTATAGTGGGAATTACACTTTTAATTGGGCTCGGAATAATTCTTGGCATGCTGTACTACACTATTAAGAACACGAATGTGCCGCAGTGGTACCTGCATGTGTCGATTTGGCTTGCAGCGCTCATAATATTTATGGCGGGAAGACAGAGGAATAGCATTAGTAATCCGCCGTTCAAGGGCCTGCTCAATGTCAGATATGAGATGAGCGATGAGGGAATCTATTATATATATCAGGAAAAGCTGACTGTATATACGTTCTTTATCGCTGATGATGACATCGAGGAAATTGTATATGATGATGAATTTCAAGTTCTGCATATAGTAGGCAAAGGAGAGGTTTCTGCTGAGACTAGAAAGGGTGTGACTGAACCGACTCAGGTAAATGATTATTACTGCTTGCTTCCGTACGATGAATTTGATATCGATGATATCTTAAATCCGTATGGCGAGATAGTAAAGCGAGTGCATGGAGATCTGCGTAGAGATTTTCAGTCCAAGTAGATAATAATTGCACATAAGTAATACAAAAACAGACGGATGAACCGTCTGTTTTTATATGGAGCAGGTGAAGGGAATATCCCGCTATCAAGGCCGCCTTCGGCGCCGCTCTGCGGGCTACGCACCTTGACAGCGGTTTTCTGGGTGTTCGCCTGTGATAGGATACACCCAGATTCGTCCCCTCTCCGATTATATGGCTTGCGTCTCGGGTTCAATTCCCACATAACTATATACAAAAACAGACGGATGAACCGTCTGTTTTTATATGGAGCAGGTGAAGGGAAT